>JAKSTK010000029.1 GCA_024402615.1 Treponema sp. | reverse complement strand
TTGCTTTGATTTTAATTACGGGAATGTTCCTGGGCTTCCTCTGTAAACAAATCAAGCGGAAATATTATTCTTACAGTAGCCGTTGCAGGAATTCTTATTACGGCTCCAATCGGGGCTTTTTTAATAGATATTTGTTATAGAAAATTTCTTACAAAATACAATTAAATAAAAAAAAGTAGTTTATAATAGAAGAATAGAGGTAAAAAATGAAAGAATACATTAAAGGTGCTAATCCATACATGCCACTTTGGGAACATGTTCCTGATGGAGAACCAAGAGTTTTTGAGTATAACGGTGAAAAAAGAGTTTATCTTTATGGCTCTCACGATACTTTGAAAACTGAATATTGTGGTCCAGATCAGGTTGTCTGGAGTGCTCCTGTTGATGATTTAACTAACTGGACTTGTCACGGAGTTTGCTATGAAACTACTCCAGGTGATGTTTTATATGCACCAGATGTAGTTCAGAAAGGTGATACCTTCTATATGTATGCCGCAGAAGCAAGAGGTTCAAGAATTATGGTTGCCAGCAGTAAAAATCCAGCTGGTCCATTTACAAATCCTGTAAAAACAGAACTTGGTTTTGATCCTGGAATTCTTGTTGATGATGATGGCCGTGTTTATGCTTACTGGGGTTTCTGTAAACAGTATTGTGCCGAATTAAATGATGATATGGCTACAATCAAAAAAGAAACTTTGATTGAAAATCCAATTAAACACTGTAAAGCTCCATGGTCACCAGAAGACGGTGCTTTTGATACAGAAGATGCTTTCTTTGAAGCTTCATCTCCTCGTAAAATTAATGGAAAATATGTTTTGGTTTATTCAAAACGTTATTATACACATCATCCTGAATATGGTGTTTATTTTGAATGTAACGGATTCCTTTCATATAAATACAGTGATTCTCCATTAGGCCCATTCCTTCCAGGTGGAGACTTCAGTTTGAACGGTGGTGAACTTATTCCTAATGGTGACGGTACAATGCAGATGTCATACCGCTGGGGAAATAACCACGGAAGTTTAATGAATGTAAACGGACAGTGGTATGTTTTCTATCATCGTCAGACTGGTATTGATGAATATTCCCGCCAGGCAATGATTGAGCCAGTTGATATCGCTTTGGATAAAAACGGAAAAATCTTTATTGGAAAAATTACTTACAAAGATGGAGAACCTGTAGCTTCTGAGCCTGTAGAAATGACTTCTCAGGGAGCACATGTAAATGGACTTTGTGCCCGCAAAATTATTTCTGCCGGTTATGCCTGCCACATTTTTGGTGGAGCTAAAGGTGGTGCAAACGGTGGGGCAGGTGGTGCTTATATTAAAGCCGTTTATGAAAAAAATGATTCTGTAAGTGCACCGGTCGTAGATATTACCAGTGGATTGACTGTAGGTTTCCGCTATCTTCAGTTTGGAACAAAAGCTCCAGAAACTGTAACAGCCAAAATCACAGCAAAAGAAAATCTTACTGTTAATGTACGCGTAGACGATTACAAAGGAAAAATTGTTTCTAGTTTTGCAATGAATAAAGGGGATACAACTGCAACAGCAAAAGTTACTTCAGGAATGATTGGTAAACATGCTGTTTATTTTGAATTCCTTTCTGCTTCTAAGGAAATAATTGCAGAATTTGACAGTTTTACTTTTGACTAGAATTTTAAATGTGACTACATTTTTTTAGTGACAATAATAAATTTAGGGATATAATATAGTAAAATTAGAGAGAGTTTTAAGAATTATATGCTGAATTACGTACGATCGTACAAAAAAAGTCCTGTTTCTCTAAGAGATTTATCTAAAGGGCAGAGAGCTATAATTGTTGCAGTTACAGTTCTTTCCTTTGCCCTTCAGGGAATCTTTTTGACTACTGTTGACAGTATTTATAGAGAAAAGGAAATGAATGAAGCTCAAAGTTACGCTCAGATTATTTCATCCTCTGTCAGTTATAATATTGATAAAGCTATCATTGTTGCCAAGACTGTAAAAAGTTTTTATCAGTTGTATGGAACTGACCTTGGCTCGAATTTTAATTCTATCTGTGATTCCCTTACTGCCGATAACCCTGCTATTTCTGCCGTTTATGTTGCTCCTCAAGGAGTAATTACCCTGGCTTATCCTTATGAATCCAAGTATCAGTTAATTGGTCAGGATGCTTTCCTCAGTTTAATGTATAAAGATTATGCTGAAACTGCTTTATCAAAATTGCGAACTACAATTGCAGGACCTTTTAATCTTGTTGCAGGAGGGCAGGGATTTGTAATTTTTGAACCAGTTTATGCAAACGGTCGTTTTGATTCTTTTATTATTGTTTCTATTGAAAAAAATCAATTTGTAAAAGAAGTAAATCGAATTGCATGTCTTAATATTGTAGGTAATAAGGATGCAAATCCTAGAAATGAATTCAAGAAAGATTTTTCTGAAATAACAGGTTATAAGTACGGAATCTGGAAAATTAAGGAATCTGGTAAAAAACAGGATGATTCTAATAATTTCCTTGTTGAAGATGAAGGTTTTCTTTTTAAAGACGGAAAAGGTGCCATTTCCAGAAAAGTTGTTGTTCCTCCTATTAGTGTACCGAACGATTACTGGCAGCTGGCTATTGTTCCGGTAAAAAAACATAATTTCTTTATAGACTGTATTTGGGAAATTCTTATTTCATTCCTGATAATAATTATAGTAATTATTACTACAGTTATCCGTCAGTATGAAACCTGCAAAAAACAATATAACTTTGAACACGATTCTTTAACTGGTTTGTATACCCGTTCAGCTTTCTACCGCCGTTGTAGAAAACTCCTCCGTGACAATCCGGATGCTTCTTTTGATATTTTAATTTGTGATGTTGCAAACTTTAAGGTATTAAACAGTATTTACGGTCATGAAAAATGCGATGAACTTTTAAGCTATATTGCTTCAGTTTTCAGTTCTGGAATTAAAGATGCTGTTTGCGGCCGATATGGTGGAGACCAGTTTATCTTATTCTTTAATTCAAAATATAATAACGGAAGTGATTCTCTCCTTCAAAAATCTCATATTCTTGTAGAAAATGCACCATTAAAGCATTTCCAGATGAAATATGGATTCTACGGTTCAGTTGACCGCTCCCTTCCTGTAAATCTTATGTCTGACCGTGCACTTACTGCTGTAAAGAGTATTGCACATAAAGATCTTACAATTGCAACCTTTGATGGACCTGTAAGTAAACGCCATTATCAGGAACATTTGCTGGAATCAACCTTTGAAACTGCAATGCAGAATGGTGATTTTAAAGTATGGTATCAGCCAAAGTTTGATGCAAAAACAGAAAAAATTATTGGTGCAGAAGCTCTTGTACGCTGGATTAGAGCAGACGGAACAATTGTTTCTCCTGCCGACTTTATTTACGTATTTGAAGATGACGGACTTATTGTTCATCTTGATAAATATGTATTTAATGAAGTTTGTGAAAAAATTCAGTATTGGAGTGAAAAAGGCAAAAAGATAGTTCCAATTTCGGTAAATGTTTCAAGAACAACACTTCATCACCCAGGAATTATTCAGGAATATAGTGAGATTGTAAAAAGAACTGGACTTTCAATGGAAAAATTGTCTCTTGAAATTACAGAATCTACTACATTTGCAAATATACAGATTAAATCTTTGCTGGAAGAACTTAAGGTTACCGGTTTCAAAATTGATATGGACGATTTTGGAAGTGGTTCCTCTTCTCTGGCAAGTTTAAATATGCTTCCTTTCGATGTACTTAAAATGGATAAGAGTTTGATTGATTACATTGGAACTGCCGATGGTGATGAACTTGTCCGTCATACAATTGAACTGGCTCATTTTAAGAAAATCCCTGTAATTGCAGAAGGTGTAGAGAAAAAAGAACAGCTTGATTTCTTAAGAACCTTGAACTGCGACTACATTCAAGGGTATTATTACTCAGCACCTTTATGCTATGATGACTTCATTAAATTGCTTGCAGAATTAGATAAAGAAGGCAGAGTATAAAATCTATGAATAAAATTAAATTTCTTCTCCAACTCTACTGGTCTTTTTTTAAGATTGGCGGATTAACTTTTGGCGGTGGTCTTACTATGCTGCCAATGCTTGAACACGAACTGGTCGATAAACATCAATGGATAACAGAAGACGAACTTTTGGACTGTTATGCAATCGGTCAGTGTACTCCTGGTATTATTGCTATTAACACAGCAACTTTTGTTGGATATAAAAAAGCAGGAATTCTTGGTGGTATTTTTTCTACCTTAGGAATGGTAACTCCATCGCTTGTTATTATTACCGCAATTGCGGCCGTTCTCAGCAACTTTATGAATAACAAATGGTTTCAGCATGCGCTTATGGGGATTCGTGGTGTTGTTTGTGCATTACTTTGTAACACAGTTATTAATCTTGGAAAAAAGAGTCTCAAAAATCCTGTAGCATGGATTATTGCAGTTATTTCTCTGCTGGTTGCTTTGCTTCTTAAAGTTCCTACAATTATAATTGTTCTTGTAGCAGCTACATTTGGTATTGTTCTTGATTTAATTAATAATAGAAAACCAGAACCTTCTGTTAATGAAAAAATAGAAGAACCAAAAGAGGAGGCAAAAAATGAATAATTTACTTGGCCTCAAACTCTTTTGGGAATTCTTTAAGATTGGAACTTTTGCAGTTGGTGGTGGTCCGGCAACTCTTCCGTATTTAATGGAACTTTCTGAAAAATTCGACTGGTTCACTATGGAAGAATTAACCAATATGATTGCCGTAAGTGAATCAACTCCAGGTCCCTTAGGATTAAACATGGCCACTTATGTTGGCTACCAGACAATGGGAATCTGGGGTGGGGTTATTGCCACAATGGGATTGGTTTTACCAAGTCTCATTATTATCAGTATTATTGCAGCCTTCTTCGCAAAATTTAACAACAACCGATTTGTTAAAGCAGCATTTGGTGCTATTCGTCCTTCTGTAACTGCTATTATTGCGGCTGCAGTTGTAGGAATATGTAAAGTAACATTATTTGTAAAGGTTGATGAAGTTATTAACCCTCAGTGGAAAATCATAATCTTCAGTATAATTGTTTTAGGGCTGCTGCAAATTAAAGTGCTTAAAAAAATCCATCCTTTCTTATGGTTTGTATTAGGTGCTATTGTAGGTCTTGTTTTTCTGTTTTAATTACTGAGGTTTTGTGTGACTATAAAAGATTTAGAAAAGGGACAAACTGGAATTGTAAAAACTGTTGGCGGTAAAGATGAGCTTCGCCAGCACTTTCTGGATATGGGATTAATTCCTGGTTCTGAAGTAACTCTTGTAAAATTTGCTCCAATGGGTGATCCTGTCGAGTTGCGTATTCATGATTTTGAATTAACTCTCCGTGTTGCAGATGCTGCTCAAATTGAGGTTCAGGTAATTGAAGATGATGATATTAAAGGTTCCAGTAGAAATAAAAATTCTAAAGCGGGGATTTCTCTTCATCCAGGACTTGGTGAAACTGGTAAATATCATGATCCTAAACACGAATCTCCATTACCTGATGATACAATTTTAACTTACGCTCTTGTAGGAAATCAGAACTGTGGTAAAACAACTTTGTTTAATTGTCTTACTGGTTCTAATCAGCATGTTGGAAACTTTCCTGGCGTAACAGTTGACAGAAAAGACGGCCCGATTAAAGGAAATCCTAAAACTCTGGTTACAGATTTGCCTGGTATTTATTCAATGTCTCCATACACCAGTGAAGAAGTTATCAGCCGAAATTTTGTTCTTAAAGAAAAGCCAAAAGCCATTATTAATATTGTTGATGCTACTAATATTGAAAGAAATCTCTATTTAACAATGCAATTACTGGAAATGAATATTCCAATGGTAGTTGCTTTGAATATGATGGATGAAGTAAGCGGAAACGGTGGAAGTATAAATATCAACCATATGGAATCAATGCTGGGAGTTCCGGTTATTCCAATTTCTGCTGCAAAAAATCAGGGTATTGAAGAATTAGTAGATCACGCAATTCATATTGCCCACTATCAGGAAAAACCGGTTCGTCAGGATTTCTGTGATGAAAATGATCATAATGGTGCTGTTCACCGCTGTCTTCACGCAGTAACTCATCTTATTCAGGATCATGCGGAAAGAGTAGGCATGCCTGTTCGTTTTGCTGCCAGTAAGCTTGTAGAAGGCGATAAAATTACAGCCGAGCAACTGGAGCTTGATACAAACGAATTGGAAGCTATTGAACATCTTATTGTTCAGATGGAAAAAGAAAGTGGTTTTGACCGCAGTGCCGCAATTGCAGATATGCGTTACAAATTCATCTTTAAGGTTTGTGATGCAACTGTAACAAAACCTGGTGAATCAAAGGAAAGAATCCGTTCCGAAAAAATTGATAAAATTCTGACAGGTAAATGGACTGCAATTCCTGCTTTTATCCTCATTATGGCAGGCATTTTCTTTCTTACTTTTAATGTAATCGGTGCATTTTTGCAGAATCTTCTGGAAATGGGGATTGAATCTTTAAGCCACCTGGTGGATAAAGGACTTACTGCCGCAGGTGTAAATGATGCAATTCACGGACTTGTTGTAGATGGAATTTTTGCGGGAGTAGGTTCCGTTGTAAGTTTCCTGCCTATAATTGTTGTTCTTTTCTTCTTCCTTTCTATGCTTGAAGATTCTGGTTATATTGCCCGTGTTGCATTTGTAATGGATAAACTTTTACGAAAAATCGGGCTTTCGGGAAGAAGTATTGTTTCGCTGCTGATTGGATTTGGTTGTACGGTTCCTGCAGTTATGTCTACCCGTATTCTTCCATCAGAAAGAGACAGAAAAATGACAATTCTTCTTACACCATTTATGAGTTGCACGGCAAAACTTCCAATTTATGCCTTTTTTGTAAGTGCATTTTTCCCTAAACACGGCGGACTTGTAATGACTGGAATTTATTTTCTTGGCATCTGTGTTGGAATCCTTGCGGCTCTTTTGTATAAAACTACATTGTTCAAAGGAGAAGCTGTTCCTTTTGTAATGGAATTACCAAATTACCGTTTACCAGGTGTAAAGAATGTTACACATCTGTTGTGGGAAAAAGCAAAAGACTTTTTAACAAAAGCCTTTACAATTATTTTTATGGCAACAATTGTTGTCTGGTTCCTTCAGAGTTTTAATTTTTCTTTTAATCTTGTAGAAGATTCCAAGGATAGTATTCTTGCGGCAATTGCAGGGCTTATTGCACCTTTGTTTAAACCATTAGGATTAGGTAACTGGCAGATTTGTACATCACTTATTTCCGGCTTTATTGCAAAAGAAAGTGTAGTTTCAACTATGGAAATTTTATTTACAGAAGGAATTTCTACTGCACTTACAACCGGTAGTGCAGTGGCAATGCTGGTATTCAGTTTACTTTATACTCCATGTGTTGCAGCCATTTCTTCTATTAAAAAAGAATTGGGCTGGAAGTGGGCAGTGGGATTAGCCTGCTGGCAGTGTATAATTGCCTGGCTTGTGGCATTCATTGCACGGTTGATTTGTGTTGCGCTGGGAGTTGCATAATGAAGTTCATAGATATTCTGTTGATTCTGATTCTTGCAGTAATCTGCGGATTAATTATTTATAGAATGATAAAACAAAAAAAAGCCGGAAAAAGCTGTAGTTGTGGTTGTGGCGGAAATTGTTCGGGATGCAGCATAAAATCTGAAGAAAAAAAGGAAATAAAATGACAGATAGCGAACAGGATGAATTTTTTATTAAAATACTTAAGGATATCCTCACAGAATTAAAAGAATCTTCAGAACACTGCAAAAAGTATATAGACGAAGAAAATAAAGAAATTTATGAAGAAAATCTGGAAAATATTGAGGTTCTGGAAGATATTATTAAAAATATTTCGGGAATTGATGATCTTGCGGAAATGGATGAAGATACAATTACAGCAGTATATGAATTTCTGGCGGAATATGCCGGAAATTTTGTAATTGCACCAGAAAGTAACAAAACTCAACACAAAAAAGACAAAGAAGATTACAGCAAACTGGAAGAAATCCTTTATCTTTTTCTTGATACCGAAGACGAAGAATAAATATTCTTTATAGTTACTGATTTTATTTACTCTCCTTAAAAAAAAACTACCATCAAAAAAAACTTGTGCTATAATTTTTTATAAGGAGAGTTTATCATGGACAATAGTGAATCTTTAAATTTACAAGCAAAAAAAATTAAAATTCCAGTTTATCTTAAATTAATTCAGATTCTGTTATTTTTATTCCCAAGTGCTTATTTTCAGTTGTTTCTAATCTTTACCGGCAGAGTAAAAGATGGTATTGCTACAAAAATTTCTAGTTCCCCATTTATGCTTTTTTATCAGACTCTTTATCTGGGATTAACCATATTTTTCTGCTATATAACCTGGACACTGTTCAAAAAGTTTGATGGTTCCCTAGAAACTACAAAAAAAGTTAATAAAAAGTTCAAGTTCATTGCATTTGGAACAATGACTCAGATTGTTATAAATTCATGGGTTTATCCTTTAGTTTTCAGTACTATAACATATAGACTTGGATCTAATGCTCTTGAATATGCACCAACCTTATTTATCAGTATTGGTGAAACACTTATGTTTGGTATGCTGTTTTATCTTATCTGGCTTTCCGGGCTTGAAAAGATTATGCGGTTTGTTCCATTCCAGAAAAAAGATATTGTAATTTCATTTACATTAAAAAACATTCTTGTTGCAGCATTCTCTACTGTAGCATTAATCATGCTGACATCTTATCCTTTATTGACTTCAAGTTTTGCTGATCTGTCTTTGTCAGAAATATTTATAAAGAAATGTCTTCCAATGGCAATTACAGGACTTGTTGTTATACCTTTAGATTTCCTTATACTTACTAACATCAGTGTCAGTCGTATCAAAGATATCAACAAATTTACAAAAGTTCTTGGTGAAGGCGATTTTACTCAAAATGATCTTGAAGTAATTACCCGTGATGATTTTGGTGTTCTGGCTCTTAGTATTAATAAATTCCAGGCCGCAACAAAACAGCTTCTTAAAGGAATGGGAGACTCAATTGCTGTTTCTACAGAAGCTGCAAATTCTTCATTTAATACAATGCAGGATATTTCTTCTTCAACAAATCAGATGATTAGTAATATTCAGGAAATTCAGAATCAGATGAATGATCAGACCAGCAGTGTAGAAGAATCAACAGGTGCAATTAATGAAATTCTGTCTAACATCAAAGGATTAAACGATTCTATTGAACAGCAGTCTGCAGCAGTTGAACAGAGTTCTGCGGCTGTAAATGAAATGGTTGCAAACATTCAGAGTGTAACAAACATTCTTGAGAAAAATGAAATGTCTACCAATCAGCTGGCAGAAGCAAGCGGAGTAGGTCAGGAGAAAGTAACAGAAGCAGTTAATCTTGCAAAACAGATTCTTGGTGAATCAAAAACACTTATTGAAGCTTCCAGTGTTATTCAGAATATTGCTACCCAGACAAACCTTCTTGCCATGAATGCAGCTATTGAGGCGGCTCATGCAGGCGATGCAGGTAAGGGATTTGCTGTTGTTGCTGATGAAATCCGTAAGCTGGCAGAACAGTCAAACATTCAGGGTAAAAAGATTACAGAAAGTCTTAAAAACCTTGAAGCAGTAATTGGTAATGTTGCAACAAGTACAACACAGCTTCAGGAACAGTTCACCACAATTTTTGAATTAACAAAGATTGTAAAACAGCAGGAAGATGTTGTAATGAGCGCAATGAAAGAACAGGCTGAAGGTTCTAATCAGATTCTTCTTGCAATGCACAACATTGATGATATTACGGGAAATGTTAAAGAAGGTTCTGCCGAAATGCTTGCCGGTGGAAATCAGCTGGTAAAAGAAATGGAACTGTTAAATGAAGCAACTGCCCGTACAAATAACAACATTAATGAAATGGCAAATGGTGCAGATGTTATTATTCATGCAGTAGAAAAGGGTAACGATGCCACAGCTTTGAATAATGAAAGTATACAATCCCTTGTTACTGAAATGAATAAGTTTAAGTTACGATAAAAAGAAAAAAAAGTAACCATAATAAAATCATTTAAAAATATATGTTATTCTCAAGAGTGTTCCGGCAGTCACTAAGTGACTGCCGTCGCTACTTCCGCCCTTCCGCGATTGCTTCATTCCTTCGCTATGCTACGGAACGCCTAATGGCGGGGCTCCAATCACTAACACAACAAATACTTTACAAAGACATAAATTTATTAACCTATATTTATAAAATCTTGTTTAATTTAACATCCACGCTAGCATTAGCTTATATCTTTCTGTTAAAATAATTAAATAAAAAGTAAAAAAGGTTAGGAACAATTATGAAAATTTCAGAATATCCAATTACTGATTCACGTCATTATCTTACTATGACAAATCCATGGATTACCTATGAGTTCATTCTGGGGGGGGGGGGAGAACCTCGAAGAAAATTTAATCGAAGAAAGTCTTAATGAGGCATTTTCTGTAAACTGCTTAAGTGGGTTAGAAATAGAAATGGATGCCCAGACAGGATCCGCAAAACTAATTCAAACAGATGAAAAAACTAATCTCGTTAGTTTCAAAGATAAATTAGAACCATTAACAGTTGATAAACTTGTAGAATTAGTTAAAAACAGAAGATTTGCTTATGCAGATGTATATAAGCTTGATAGTACAAAGCATTTAATCCGTATTTATGCACACCATTTAATATGTGATGGCAAAGGCGGACAAATTGTTATAAATGATTTTGTAAAATTATTAAATTCGAAACTTAAGAAAGAAGAAATAAAACTTCAAAAAGTAGTAAATCCTGGTTTTGATTATATACCATACATAAAAGGTGGAGACAAATTATCTTTTATATTAAAAATGGTAGTTTTCTTTTTTAATAAATTTATTGCTCCAAAAAGACCTCCATATACTTATGATGAATTAATAGATCTACAGCAAATTGCCTTAAAACAAGAGGGCTTTGCATACGAAGAATTTACATTCACAAAAGAACAAACAGACAAGATTGTTAAACTTGCGAAAGATAATGGAATGACTGTTAGTTCATATATGATTTATAAATTATGTTCAGTTTTTGAAAGAGATACTACAGAAGTTTCAGTTTCTATTGATGGAAGAAAATATTTTGATGTGCCAGAAGCTTCTACATTACTTCCAGCAGAAGAAAATCCAAGAAACTTTGCTTCAGGTGGAAAAATTCTTTTCAATCGCAATAAAGACAAAGATTCAGATGCCCAGAAAAAATCAATCCTACAACAAATACAAGCTTTAACACAGCCAAAAAATGCAACTTTAATTTTCAAACTTTTTAAGAATCTCAATACTGCTGTAATTGATCTTGGTCTAAAATATTCTGCTCAAATTCCAATGACCACAGATGAAGCAAAAGCTCATGATGCTTTACAAAAGGCTTTAGGATTTTCAATTGTAGAAAACGGATTCGATTTTGCTGGCTTTGGAAGAATCAAAACATCAGAGGAACCTGAAAATTATTCAATTGATGATTATAAAATCATTGTAAATACAACTGCCGTCTATCCACTAAAATTTGGAATAAGTACTTACAAGGACTGTCTTACAATTATTATGACTTATAAAACATCACTTATAAGTAAAGAAACTGCTAGTAATATTATGAATAAACTAGTACAAACAATATAAAAGAATAAGGCTGTCTTGTACGGAAATAATCCTAAGGTTCTTGAAATTCTTAAACCTTTCTCCTAGGGAAAAACAGATTCTGGATTTATTAGAAGCTTTACCGAAATAAAGTACATTCTCCCGTCTTTCGATAATAAGCAATCAAATCTTCTATTTTTTGACGGGAGGTTTTAAAATCTGAGGCCAGACAATCTATGCACAAAAATTCGGTGGCACCGCGATTTACCAGCTTAAGGTAAATCGCAATGTCATCGGCGAGAAGTTTTGAGTTACAGCGCATGCAGGTGTCGTAATTCTGCACCTGCTGTATCTGTGTGTTCATTAGCGGCGAACTACCTTTGCGCGGAACATCATACTTCCGTGTGGTTCTACTGTAAAGCTTGCTCTTTCTACAAACTTTCCAAGATTTTCGTGTTTGTAGCAGTCGTATAATTCAAGGGCTCTGCCAGAAGAATAGGGAAGTCCTATATCGAAGAACTGAAGAGACATTTCGCCGGCTTTATCAGAAAAATTGAAGTAACCAATAGCGTAGTCTCCACCAGAAAGTGGTTTAACCAAAGCAAAAACATTTTCCGGATTATTCCACTGTTTGATTACATATGGTCCGCGACATTCAGGATCCTGATTAATAGCAATTACATCTTTATTTGTAAGAATTTCTTTTGCTTTATCACTCATTTTACGAACATCACAACCAATCATAAGTGGCGAGTTCATAATTGCCCACAAAGCAAAATGTGTCTGATATTCAACGTCTGTACATCCACCTAAAGAAGCAATCCATTCATTAGCACTGTTACCGTGCATTCCAACTACCAGCATATCCATATCATTATGGCAGAAAGGTGCACCATAAGCTTCTTTTCCCAACTGTCCTTTTACAATATTCACTATAGAATTCCAGTTATCCTGAATGTCTCCAGTTGAACGGAAGAGGTTTGCACCAGATTCACGAATCCATGAATGAACGTTATCATTTCCCCAGTTACAGGCAGAAAAAACAATATCACGGCCACAATTACGGAGTGCCATTCCCATGCGTTTATAAAGATTAGGACCATCAGCAGTAGAAGGTTTATAGCAGAAATCATATTTAAGATAATCTACGCCCCATTTAGCAAAAGTAGCAGCATCTTCAAATTCATGTTCAAAGCTTCCAGGATATCCAGCACAAGTATGGGTTCCTGCACATGAATACATTCCGAATTTTAATCCCTTTGAATGAACATAATCGGCAACAGGTTTAATTCCGTTTGGAAATTTTACATGATCAGGAACAAGATGACCATTTTTATCACGTTGTTTTTCGCTCCAGCAGTCATCAATTACAATATATTCGTAACCTGCATCTTTAAGTCCGCTTTCTACAAAAAAGTCGGCAGTTGTTTTAATTAATTCTTCATTAATATTCCAGCTGAAAGTATTCCAGGAATTCCAGCCCATTGGTGGAAGTGGTGCTAATGGTTTTTTCATAAAATAGTCCTTATAATTTACTTAAAATAAAATAATTTATTTATTAAATTTACTTAATTTTACTAGTCTTATAACGATTTTTCCACTAGTTTTTTTTGATTTTGAAAAGAAAAAATATAAATTTATGGAAATCTGAAAATTTTTAATTATATTGTTTATATGGCATTTAACATTATACGAAATGACATTACAAAAGTTCATGCAGATGCAATTGTAAATACTGCGAATCCTGCTCCAATTATTGGCAAAGGTACAGATACTGCCGTTTATAATGCTGCCGGAAAAAAGGAATTGCTGACTGCTCGTAAAGAAATTGGAAACATTGAAAGGGGATGTGCTGTCTGGACTCCTGCTTTTAATCTTAAAAAGAATAAAGTTAAATTTATTATTCACACAGTAGGAATTCCCTACGGAGATGGCAAGAACGGGCAGGAGGATATTCTACGCCGTTGTTATTCTAATTCTCTGCAGATGGCAGTAACTCTTGGCTGTAAAAGTGTTGCAATTCCGCTTTTGGCAACCGGCTGTTATGGATTTCCAAAGGAGCTGGGGCTTAATATTGCGGTGGATGAAATCAGCAAATTTCTTATGAAAAATGAGATTTTTGTTTATCTTGTAGTTTATGATGAAGCTTCCTATAAATTATCAGAAAAGCATTTTAATGATGTTGAAGATTTTCTGAATTCAAATTTCATTCCAAGACAAAAACATATAAGAAAAAATGCTGCATTTAAAACCAGTGATTTTCCAATGGTTTTTGAAAAGACAAAGTGTTCCTCTTTACCATCGGAAACTTTTGATTTAATTAACTGTGAAGTAGGTGAAAATCCTCCCGAATTAGATGATTTAATTTCTGAAGCAAAGGATGCAATGAACTTTCAGAATACTTTGCAGAAACTTATTGCTGACCGTAAGCTGGAGAACTCTGAAGTTTATTCTAAGGCTTTGATTGACCGTAAATTCTTTTCAAAAATCATAACTCATAAAAACTATATTCCTAAAAAACAGACAGTTATGGCTTTAGGGCTTGCCCTGAAATTATCGCTGGAGGAATACGAAGATTTTCTTGCCAGTGCGGGTTTTGCCTTTATGCGTTCTGATGCTTTTGATGTGATTATAAAATACTGTGTAATGAAAAAAATTTATAATCTGATTCAGGTAGATGTAATTCTTAATGATCATGGATTATCCTGTTTTGCTCCTAATTAATATAGAAAAAAATAAATTTCTGAAATTGTCGCCAAAATAGCGACCAGAAAAAAGCTGCTCCTTCGTATTATAAAAATATAAATTATTACGGAGGATTCTTTTATGAAAAAGGGACTTACAGAAATTGTTTTTATTTTGGACAAAAGTGGCTCAATGAGTGGTTTAGAAAAAGACACCATAGGAGGATACAATTCCTTTTTGAAAAAACAAAAAGAGGTAGAAGGGGAAGCTTTTGTTTCAACAGTATTTTTTGATGATTATTCATCAGTAATTCATGACAGAGTTGATATTAAGGAAATTACTCCTCTTACAGAAGATGATTATTGTCCCGGTGGATGTACAGCTTTACTGGATGCCATTGGCGGTGCGATTCATCATATTGGTAATATTCATAAATATGCCCGGGAAGAAGATGTTCCTGAGAAAACTGTGTTTGTAATTATTACGGACGGGCAGGAAAATGCCAGTCATCAATTTGCTTACACTAAAATCAAACAGATGATTGAAAGACAAAAGGAAAAATACAATTGGGAGTTCTTGTTTTTAGGTGCAAATATTGATGCCATTGCAGAAGCCGCAAAAATTGGAATCAATATGGACAGAGCGGTTCAATATGAATGTGATGAAACAGGAACTATGTTGAATTTTGAAACAATGGCTAATGCAGTTCATGAACTTCGTTGTTGTGAAGAGATTCCAAAGGGATGGAAAGCTGATATTGAACAGTATCAGAAGAAAAAGCTGGTAAAGGTAAAAAAAGATTAAATAGGTATTATTGTCCATATCTATACAATGATTAGTTGATGTTTTTTTGATACACTTATAGCGGTAATAGATATGGACAATACAAATACTCAACTTTTAGATAACAAAGAATTTTTGCCTAAATTATTGAAAATCATGCTGCCAATTGCCTTCCAGAATCTGATGCTGGCTTCTGTTGCGGCGGCTGATGCTCTTATGCTTGGTGGATTACAGCAGAACTTTATGTCTGCAGTTTCTCTGGCAACTCAAATCCAATTTGTGCAGAATATGTTTGTCACTTCAATTGTTTCTGTTGAAGGTATTCTTGGTGCTCAATATTGGGGAAAGAAAGATACAGTTTCACTGAATAAAATATTTAATATCAGTTTGAAATTTTCATTTCTTATTTCGCTGATTTTCTTCCTGGCCTGCATGTTTATGCCTCGCGGGCTTATGATAATTTTTACTAATCAGGAAGACTTAATTGAAATTGGGGCAGGGTATTTAAGAATTGCCGGCTGGTCATATTTACTGACAGGAATTTCTCAGTGTTATCTTGGAATGATGAAGGTTTCTGATCATCCTGGAAAAACAGCATTAATCAGTTCCTGTACCGTTGTTGTAAATATTGTACTTAATGCGGTATGTATTTTTGGTTTATTCGGAGTTCCTGCTATGGGTGCGGCAGGGGCAGCTATGGCAACCTTAATCTCCCGTATTTTTGAGCTTGTATGGTCGGTTGCCTGTTCATATAAAAAAGATTACATCTATCCGAAGTTAAAATATTTCTTCTGCAGATATGGATTATTATTGTGGGATTTTATTAAAGTACTTGGACCTCTTATTGGTGCATTCTTATTCTGGGGAGTAGGTTTTACTTCTTACAATGCTTTTATGGGACATTTAGGAGAAGACGCAACTGCGGCTAATTCAGTTGCGGCAGTAGTCCGTGATTTAACCTGCTGTTTCTGTAATGGACTTTGTACTGCGGCGGGAATTGTAATTGGTAATGAACTGGGAGCAGGAAATCTTGCAAAAGGAAAACTTTACGGAGATACAATCCTGAAAATCGGACTCATAGCTTCCGGCATAATTTCTGTAATAATGCTGATTCTTACTCCAATTATTACTCACTGTGTAAAACTTACGGCAGGTGCCAGCAGTTTACTCACCGGTATGATGCTTATTAACAGTGTTTACATGTACGGCCGTTCCTTAAATACAATTACTATTAATGGTATTTTTGACTGTGGTGGAGACACTATGTTCGATATGTACAGTCTTGCTGCCTGTATGTGGGGACTTGCAGTTCCTCTGGCATTACTGGGAACTTTTGTTTTCCACTGGCCGGTTCTTGTTGTTTATGCCTGCACCTGTATTGATGAAGTTGGAAAAATTCCGTGGGTATTGCATCATTATAAAAAATATAAGTGGGTTCAGGATTTAACACGGTAAGGGACTAAAAAAACACTTCAATTTGAAGTGCTTTTTTCATTTACTGCAGACTTCGCTGTCTGGTGACTTCATACATCATAATTGAACCGGCACAGGCTACATTAAAAGAAGATGCATAAGAAGTTTCTGCCATTGGAATAGTGCAGAGAGCATCGCAATAATCTTTAAAGGCTTTGTTTAATCCCATTGTTTCATTTCCCATCATAATCATTAACGGATGGGTAAAATCTTCTTTATAAACGGGATATTCTTTGTGAGCGGTGGTTCCAAAAATCTTAAAATCTGGATATTTTTGGCGTAAACTGTCTATAAAAGTGTACAACTTACTATTATCTTCAACTCGAATAACCGGTAAATTGAAGAAAGAACCCATTGCAGAAATAACCACATCAGGGTCATAAAGATCAACGGAATGGCCTGTCATAATAAGCATATCGGCACCAAGAGCATCACAGGAACGGATCATTGTTCCTAAATTTCCTTTGTTTGAAGGACGGTCAAAAAGAACAATAAACGGATTATCAGAAAGCTTAACGCTATCTAAATCATCCTGCCGCATTTCAATAATTGCCATAAGTTCAGAGGTATCTTCTTTTCCGCTAAGGTCTTTCATTAACTGAGGGGTAAGAACAAAGTTTTCAACAGTCTTTACTTCTGAAATCATTCCTTTGGCCCAGTCCGATAAATTATTTTTATCATAAATAAGGGATTTAATATTCCAGTTTTTTGCTGCTGCTTCTTTAAGGCTTCTTACTCCTTCTACAAGAAATTCATTGTATTTATATCTTTTGTTGCGGTTAGTTTTTAAAACTTCAAATTTCTGGTAAGTACTGTCTTTTGCTACAATAAAGGTTTCTTTCATCTTAACCCCTTGAAATATATTTATTGTGAGCCTTATAGATTCCAAAGCCCATAAGGAAAGTTACTGCATAAATAATAATTAAAACCGGAACTACAACTGCATTATGTCCACCAAAAGTAAAGCCGTAAAAATCTGTCCAGGTGTGTAAAATCACTGCACAGGTAACATAAACAATTGAATACAAAAATAAAGGAATCAGACCGAGCAAATTTTCTTTGATTTTAAATTCAAACTTATCTTCACCAAAAATAAAAGTCAGAATAGAAAGCACTGGAGTAGAAAAATGCAGGAAGAACATATCTTTTGAAAAATAAAGAAAATATCCGTTGCCTAATGCAGCCTGTGTTGGAGCAAGGAATGTGGCAGTTGTAATAAAAGTCAATGCAACCGAAACGGCACTTACATAATGAAACAAAACTGCCCAGTAAGGAATTTCCTCTTTCTTTGTAATAAGATTAATAATCAGAATTATTGTCAAAATCAGAGAAGCAATTCCCGCAATATCATTACTATCTACAGTAAAAGCTTTGAAGAAGCCGAGGTTTATCATGTTTTCGCCCAACTGACCTTCAGCCGCACCAATAATTACACCCCGGAGAGTCATAATAACAGTAACAATAAAAATGCTTAAATGAATAATAGTTAAAAGTATTTTTCTTGCTGTTTTCATAAGATTGATTATACAGAAAATTCAGGAAGATTTATATAAGAATTTCTACTTCAAATAAATTAAAAAAATGAGATATACTTATTGATAAGGAGAAAAAAATGGATAGTAGTTTAATCACATCAGTTCCGGTCTTAAGTTTTGTAACTATAGCAATAGCAATGTTATTCGGAGTTTTAATTCCATTAGTTCTTATACTGGTTATTAAGAAAAAAACAAACTGTAAGATTGCGCCATTCTTTGCCGGCTGCGGAACTTTTTTTGTATTTGCAATTGTACTGGAAGGTATTTGCCATGCAATCATTCTTGGTGGAGGAAGAGCAGAAGCCATAATGGCTAGACCTTTATTGTATGCTTTGTACGGTGGGGTTATGGCCGGTCTTTTTGAAGAGACTGGCAGATTTCTTGTTTACAAATTCCTTTTGAAAAAATACCGTGATGATGACTCTACAGCACTGGCATATGGTGCTGGTCACGGAGGATTTGAAGCATTCTATATTCTGATTATGGGAATGATTACAAATATTGTTTTTGGTATTTTAATAAATATTGGCAAAACAGATTTAATATTAGGTACGATGGATGAAGCAAGCAAAGCCGTTGCCATTACTCAGCTGGCATCTATCTGTAATACAAATCCGTTATTATTTTTAGTTTCTATTATTGAAAGATTTGGTGCAGTTGCTTTTCATATGGCGGCATCTATACTTGTCTGGTTTGCTGTAAAAAATAAGAAACTATGGTATTTGTATCCGGCAGCAATTTTACTTCATGCAATGCTTGATATGATTGCAGCATTCTTTAATTCCATAGGTTCACCAATCTGGATTATTGAAGTTATGCTTTATGTATTCTCTGCATTATGTATTTTGCTTGCATGTTTTATCTGGAAGAAAGAAAAAAAAGCTGAAGTTATTGAGGCATAAGGTTCAGAAGTTAAGTTTAAAAATCAGCAATTGTCTGTTAAAATAATTCCAGTGGAGTAAAAAAATAAAATGAGATTGTCAAATAATGAATTAAAAAACATATATTTTGGTGCCTATAATTTTAAAGAAACTGAAGACGGATACTTACAGGCATTTCAATACACAGAAGATCAGATTGCATATTTCAAAGGCGCTTCTGACTTCTGGTATGACCGATGTATTGCATCTACCGCAAAAACCATTGAATTCACTACTGAAGCAGAAAAAATTTCTTTTGATTATAAAATCCTCTGGAAAGGTTCAGATGACACTTTTGAAGTAGCAGTGAACGGAATTATTTCCAGCATTGCTTATGTAAAAGATCTGGAACTGGAAGGTACTTTGGAATTTAATATTACAGAGCATCTTGAAGGGGTAGAGATGAATACTGAGCGTCTTGAGGTTGTAGTTTATCTTCCTGCAGATGCAACTGTTGTAATCAAAAACTTTATGATTGACGGAATGTATGCACCTCCTGCCAAGAAAAGAGAAAAGGTTCTCTGGATTGGAGATTCTATTACACAGGGATTTGGACCTCTCCGTTCAGCTCAGACTTACGTAAGTGTTGCTAATCGTCTGCTGGATTATGAAATTATTAATCAGGGAATTGGCGGTTATGTTTACGACAAAAAATGTCTTATGCCAATGCCAGGATATAAGCCAGACAAACTGATTGTTGCATTAGGAACTAATCAGTACGGCTGCGAAACTATGCAGGATATTGAAGAGTATTATCCACGTTTATTTGAACTTTACGGTAAGGATATTCCAACTCTGGTAATTACTCCTTTGTGGCGTGGAGATAATCCTGAAGGAATCAGAACTTTACTTAGATTCTGTGATAATCTTATCTGGATTTTGAAGAAATATCCTAACATTAAGATTGTTGACGGACTGGAACTTGTTCCTCATCTTCCAGAATACTTTCTTGATAACCTTCATCCAAATCAGCTTGGCTGTGAAGTATATGCAAGAAACCTTGTTCAGAAAATTAAAGATCTGGGATTTTAATTAAAACCAACTGAAAAAATAAAATTTACTACCGGTTAGAAAAACTTGTTCAGCACCGCTAGATATCAGCCTTCTGACCGGAAGTAAGTTTTATCTTCAGTATATTTAAACCTACATCAATTTTGTGATTTCGCTGATTACTGGTTTAATCCATTCATCAGAAAGGCCAAAGTTCATACCTTTGTATGACCAGGCTGCACGAC
>JAKSTK010000028.1 GCA_024402615.1 Treponema sp. | reverse complement strand
ATGATTTTGCGATGTATTCAATCAGGTCTTTTTCCATTTTCTGCTCCTCTGTAAATTACTTTGCCTGTTTAGCAGACTGTACATTCATTAATTTCTTAACGATGTCTGTAGGCTGTGCACCAACACCAATCCAGTACTTAGCACGATCGAGATTGATAGAAACCTGAGCATCTGCAGCAGCGATTGGCTGGTAAGTTCCGATTTCTTCGATACATGCGCCGTCACGTGGTTCACGTGAGTCCTGAACAACTACACGGTAACATGGACGTTTTTTTGTACCAAATTTCTTAAGTCTGATTTTGACCATTTATATCCTCCATGGCACTGTTTCCAGCACCAAATTTACTGATTAGGACACAATAATACCTATTGTGTATATTGAATTAATATAATATAGAAAAAGATTCTTTTATTCAAGGGCACAAAAGCCTTATTACTGATTAAAGCGAGACAAAAATGCCTTTGTTCTTTCAGTTTTTGGATTGTTGATTACTTCTTCAGGATCACCCTCTTCCACAATAACACCACCATCCATAAAAATAATATGACTGGAAATATCACGGGCAAAAGACATTTCATGTGTAACAACAACCATTGTCATTTTTTCGTCGGCCAGTTCTTTAATTACTGCAAGAATTTCTCCGGTTAATTCAGGATCCAGAGCCGAAGTTGGTTCGTCAAACAAAAGTACTTCAGGATTCAAAGCCAAGGCACGAGCAATAGAAACTCGCTGCTGTTGTCCACCACTTAATTCACAAGGATAATTATTGGCTTTCTGCTCAAGTCCCATTCTCTTAAGTAATTTCATTGCAACATCTTTTGCTTCCTCTTTAGAACGTTTTAATACTTCAATCTGAGGATTAACAACATTCTGCAAAACTGAATAATGAGGAAAAAGATTGAAATTCTGAAAAACCAGACCACTTTTTAAGATAATTTCATGCTTTAATTTTTTATCAGCATATACTCCGTCAGAAACCAGATTAAGTCCACAAATTGTAATTGTACCGCCAGTAACCTGTTCCAACTGGGAAACACAGCGAAGAATTGTTGACTTACCTGAACCGGAAGGTCCAATAATACTTAAAACTTCACCTTTATGAACATCAAAAGAAATTCCTTTAATAATCTCAAGATCACCAAAAGACTTTTTTAAGTTTTTTACCGAAATAATAGTTTCTGTATCAGCCATTTTTATACCTCAAGATTATGAATAATAAGAGAATCTCTTTTCAAGCTTTCTGAAAATAAAAGCAACAAGCCAGTTCATAACAAAATAGAAAATTCCCGCAATAAGCAGCGGAGTGAATGAAACCATTCTATTAGATGAACTTTTTGCAAAGTACATTAATTCCTGAATAGAAAGAATTGTAACCAGAGAAGTATCCTTTACAAGAGTAATTACTTCATTACCCATTGCAGGAATAATTCTTTTAACTACCTGAGGTAAAATAATTTTGAAGAAGGTCTGAGATTTGTTATAACCTAAAACCTGACAAGCTTCATATTGTCCTTTAGGGATAGCTTCAATCCCCCCACGATAAATTTCAGCAAAATAAGCAGCATAGTTAATTGAAAAAGCAACAATTGCCGCAATATATGAAGACCAGCGGATAGTTGTACCAAAAACCTTAACTGCAAATAATTTTGGAACAAAGTAAACAATCAAAAGCTGGAGCATTAATGGAGTTCCACGAATAATCAAAAGAAAAACATTCACAGAACCAGAAAGGATTTTGTTTTTTGACATTCTTCCTAAAGCAACCAACATTGCAAAAGGAACAGCAAACAATAAAGTAAGAATAAAAATACTTAAGGTTGTAGCAGAACCACTAAGCATAGAAAGAAGCATCTGGATGTAATTTTCTACAGCTTTAGTATCTGCTTTGAATAAATTTGAAAAAAAAGTAACCATTGAATTCATGTTTATAGAAAATAAAAAATGCTGTCGCAAAAGGCAGCATTTTTTAGTAAATAAGTTTAATTATTTATTGATAACAGAAATGTCTTTATCGAACCATTTGTTAGAAATCTTTGCAATTGTTCCGTCTTTTGCCATTTCTTCCAATGTTGCCCAAACCTGATCACGAAGTTTTGCACCATCAGCATCTTTGCGGAAACCAATACCATAACCTTCTTTTGCCAATGACTCTTCAAGACAAACCAAAGGAAGTTTTCCAGTTTTGATTGTGTATTCAGCAACAACGCTATCCATTACAACACCGTCTACTCCACCTACTTCCAGGTCTGTAAGAGCAGTAAGGTTTTCTTCGTAAGAAACAAGTTTTTTTAATGAATTTGCAAAATCAGCATTATCATTAATAGCTTCTTCAGCACTAGAACCTGCCTGAACACCTATAACTTTACCAGCAGCATCAGCAAGTGTTTTAATTCCACTGTCTTTACGAACAACTAAAACCTGATCGTTATTAAGATAAGCTTCTGTAAAAGACATTGCCGCTTTACGATCTTCTGTGATTGTGAAACCATTCCAGATACAGTCAATACTGTGAGAATTAAGTTCCATTTCTTTAGCTTCCCAGTTGATTGGTTTAGCTTCGAATGTAAGACCAAGACGTTTAGCAACTTCTTTTCCAAGGTCAATATCATAACCAACGATATCACCGTTAGCTTCGGTAAATCCTAATGGTGGGAATGAAGCATCCAAACCAAGAACAAATTTTCCTGCATCAGCTTTTTTACAGCCTGTAACAGCAAAAAGACTCATTGCTGCAAGAACAGCGAGAATGATTTTTTTCATTGTTTTCTCCTTTTATTCTATTACCGGATTTCGGCTCTAACCGATATCCGAAATATTTACTTTGTATTTTTTGTAAAAGTCTTAAGAGCAGAAATCTGTTCTTTTACTTTTTCGGAAGATGGTCCTCCAGTTGTTGTACGCGCTTCGGCACAAGCTTCTGGGGTTATTAAATCATAAATATCTTTTTCGATTAAATCAGAACAAGATTTCCATTCTTCCATTGTAAGCTGTTCCAATTCAATATCTTTTTCAATTGCAATTCTTACAGCTTTTGCAGATACACCATGAGCAGTTCTAAATGGCATACCTTTGCGTACAAGATAGTCTGCAACATCTGTAGCATTAAGATATCCACCTTTACAAGCCATAGCCATTTTTTCTTTATTCCACTTTGCAGTAGAAATCATATATGTAAATACTTTGATACAAGAAAGTACTGTATCACAAGCATCAAACAAAGGCTCTTTATCTTCCTGCATATCACGGTCATAAGCCAAAGGTAAAGCCTTCATCATTGTCATAAGAGCAAACTGATCACCATACACTTTACCGGTACGGCCACGAATTAATTCTGCAAAGTCAGGATTTTTTTTCTGTGGCATAATTGAAGAACCAGTAGACCATTTTTCACTTAAATCTACAAAAGCAAATTCGGTTGTTGACCATAACACAATTTCTTCACAGGCACGACTTAAATGCATCTGAATCAAACTTAAATCTGATGCAACTTCAATACAATAATCTCTGTCAGAAACTGTATCAAGCGAGTTCTGAGTTACTCCAGAAAAGCCCATAAGACCAGCTTCATATTCACGATCAAGAGGAAGTCCACTTCCAGCCAGAGCACAAGCACCAATTGGAGAAAGATCTATTCTTTTCAATGCATCTTCAAGTCGCTGCCAGTCACGAGTAAGCATCCAGGACCAGGCACAAACATGCTGAGCCAAAGTAACAGGCTGAGCGTGCTGCATATGTGTAAACCCTGGGATAAGAGTTTTTGTATTCTGTTCAGCAATTTGAGTTAATGCATCAATCAATGTTAAAAGAGAATTCTGAAGTTCAGGAATAAATCTTTTAAGATAAAGTCGTTCATCAAGAGCAATCTGATCATTTCTACTGCGACCAGTATGAACTTTTTTACCAGGTTCGCCTATTCTGTCAGTAAGAGTTGCTTCAATAAATGAATGAATATCTTCAGCTGAATAATCTATAGCAAGTTTTCCAGATTCTAAATCTGCTTTAATTGATTCCAAACCTTCAACAATTGCTTTTGCTTCTTCTTCTGAAATGATTTTTACATGAGCAAGCATTTTTGCATGAGCAATACTTCCTTTAATATCATCAAAAGCCATGCGTTCATCTACATGAATAGATGTTTCAAATGCTACTGCTGCAGCATCTGGACCTTCTTCAAAACGTCCATGCCATAATGCTGCGTGATTATCTTGTGTCATTGTTCCGTGTGAATTCATGATTTCAATTATATAGAATAAATGTTGTTTGGTAAACAAAACGAATAATGCATAACAGTATGTTCATAGGAATATTGATGAATTACTCTGTCCCTTTTGTATGTTAGTTAAAATAAAAAAGGCTGCAGATTTAATCTACAGCCTTTCTTCAGTATACCTGACTAATAATAATTATTAGCGGTTACAGTCGTCGATAAGACCCTGCCATACTGGTTTAGCAGCTTCGTAAGCTTCCTGTGGAGTCTGGTAACCACCAGTAATTCCCCAGAGCATATCACCCTGATTAAGACCAGAGATGAGTGTATCGAAACGTGGGTTAGCAGTAGCAGCCATCAATTCGAGTGTTTCATCTACAGCACGTGAATCACGGTATCCAGCATAGTAGTATTCCTTCCATGCATCTGGACCATCATATCCTGGTGTTGGTTCGAGCCACAAGTCAACAGCTTTAGCAATGTTGTTTGCACGTTCTGCATCGTAGCAGCTTGGGATTACACACATGTTAGAGTCATGGAGTGTTCTATAAACTCCAGATCCGCTTGGTCCGAGTGGGAAACATACGAATCCCCAGTCATCAGCCATTTCACCGAAACGTCCACCTGGGTTACCATTGTACTGCTGGTCAGCCAAGAATGCTGTTTCACCGTTCATGAATGCTGTATAGAAGTAGTCCCAGTTTGCACCTTCTGGCTGTGGGAGCTGATAGTTAGCGAACATGTAAGCGATCCAGTTCCATGCTTCCATAGATTTTTCTGAACCTGCGTTGTTGAAATATTTACCGTTAGCATCACGACCAATGATAGAACCACCATTTGAGTCAAGAGCAGCATATGTAAATTCTGAGTTGAATGAAGACATAGCATATACATCGATTACACCATCGTTGTCTGTATCGCGTGTAAGTTTTTTACACATATCTTCGAATGTAGCCCATGTCCATTTTCCTTCTTTCTGGAGATCATATGGAAGATCTGGGTCGAAACCAGCTTCCTGAAGGATTCTCTTGTTGAAGTACATACCATTCTTTGGTTCTGGTTTACCCCAGTTGAAAGCATAGTATGATGAACCTTTCATCAACTTCTTTGTAACACCCTGGTCATATTTTTTAGCGTTTGTATAATCTACACTTGTGATTTTTGACAAATCATAGAACAAGTTAGCTTTTACACCAACGTTAGCTGAACGACCATCGATGATGAATACATAGTTTTCATCTCCGCCAGTAATACAGAAGTTAGAAACGAACTGTGGCTGTGAACCCCAACCTGCAGTTGCTTTCTGTACAATTGACATATTGTATGTTGTACAAGTCCAGTTTCTCCAAGCTCTTTCATCTTCCTGCTGTTTTGAAGAAGGTTTAGATGTTGGATCTGACCACCAGTCACCAATTACGATACTCATTTTTTTGAAGTCGTAAACTTTCTTTGTTTTTGGATCCTTTTCTTTCTGGATCTTTGCATAAGGGTCTGCACCCTTCTTTTTAGCAGCTGTAACTGTACTTGTTACCATGAGAGCAGCAAGAGCAATCATAACTACCTTTTTCATTGTGCTTTTAATCATTATAAAGCCTCCTAAAAATTTTCTAATGATTATTCGTTAGTTCTAACATTATAACATTGAATATTCAAAATAGAAAATTAAATTTATTAAAAAATGCTAATTTTTTGTTAGCATTTTAACCTAAACAAAAGTTCAGAACCTGTTTCTGCACTCTTTTACTAATAAAAAAAAGACCAGTAACTATAGTTACTGGTCTTTTTCAAAATAAGAATTCTCTTATTGTTACTTAGGTATTAGCCTTTAACACCTGTACTTGCAAGACTTTCTACGAAGAGTCTCTGACAGAAGAGATACAGAATGATCAAAGGAATAATCATAAGTAAAACGCCTGTAGACTGAATTGCGTTTGTATAAGCAACAGGAGCAACAGCAGAACCACCGTATAATGCTACATAGTATGTACCAAAGCGTTCTGCAATAGCTGAAATTGATTTAGAAAGAAGATTAATATCTCCAAGGAACAATTCAGTATAGAAGCTATCTGTCCACTGCCATACGAATGAGAACAGGAAACAAGAAGTCAAGATTGGCTTTGCACCTGGAACCATAATTGCAAAGAATGTCTTAAATGGTCCACATCCGTCTACATAAGCAGCTTCTTCCAATTCGAATGGGAAGCCCAGGAAGAACTGACGAATCATAAAGATATACAATCCGTTCTTAAGTCCCATACAACCTAAACACATCATCAGGTACGGAATCATATTTCCGGACAAATTGACTTCAGGGAAGATACCCAGGAATCGGAAATATCGGAAATGAAGGAACAGTGATGTAGAAATTGTCTGTGGTGGAATAACAATAATTAAAACAACACAGAAGAACCAGAATCTCTTAAGTGGGAACTGGAATCTTGAGAAACCATATCCTACAAGACTACACATGAATACTTCAATTACAGATACAAGGATAGAAACCCAGATTGTATTAAACAAAGCAGATTTATAACCTAACAAGTCAAGTGCAATTTTCCAGTTATTAAGTGAGAAGTGTTTTGGAACAACGATGATAGTTGTATCATACAAGTCTTTTTCTGACATAAAACTCAAAGAAATTTTATTCAAAATAGGCTGAATGATCATGAAACACATTCCGAACAAAAGAATTGCACGGAAAATTGCTAACATGTAATGTTTTGTAGTTTCACGGAGAAGAATACCATTAGAGGCTTCATTTCTTTCCCAGAAAGTTCTTTTATCAGTTGATACATTTGCTTTTTCTTTTTTAGTCATAGTTATATACCACCTTAGAAATAATCCATGAACTGATACCAATCAGAGCCATACAAACAAGGAAGTAAATCCAAGCCAAAGCCGAACTGTATCCATAGTTTAACTGCAGAGACATCTGAGCACTGATTTTTTCCATAATCTTATTATCAGTCTTCATAAAGAAGTCAACGATTGTGTAAACCCAACATACAAGAAGCAATGGAGTTACCATTGGTACTGTAATTTTCCACAAACTTTCCCATGAAGTACAACCTTCCATCTGAGCAGCTTCATACATACTTGGTGAAATATTCTGCAAACCAGAAAGGAAGATAATAATCTGAATACCAGAAGCCATAGCAACTTCATAAATCGAGTCGATAATTTCAAACAAAACTTTGAATACACGACCAGAAATACCTGTTACACCACCAGTATTTGAAACAAGGATTGTTTCCAAAACCTGTGTAATAGAGTTTGAGTTACCAGCCTCTTCAATAGTAGCCTTTAACTGAGCCATCAAAGCATTGTTATATTCAAGACCGACAAGAACACCAGATGAAAGAATTACTGTAAGGAAGAATACTGAACGAGCAGTAGCACGTCCCTTAAATTTCTGATTCAAAAGCAAAGCTACGAAGAAACTGAATACAATTGTAGCAATTGATCTGTAAAGCATCTGTGTAACAGCTTCTACAAGCATACGGTTGAATTCAGGGTCAACAAGCAAAGCACGTTTGTAATTTGCAAAGTTATTCCATTCCATTGCAAATCCGCCGCCTTCAGGGAAAACTACATTACAGAAACTCATCCATAATGACTGTGCAAGTGGTTTTACCATGAAGAAAGCGAAACCAATAATAAATGGAAGAATAAAGATGTAACCATACAAAGCACGTGTCTTTGTTAAGCCTACATTCTTCTTCTTTCTTACGACAGGTGTACCTTTTGAGCCGTAAAGATTAACTGTATTTTTCTTTTTCTTATTTTTATCTACGCTACCCATTTTAGCCCTCCACCTTCTGAACTTTGTATTCGCGGGCAGGAATTACAATTCCAGAATCAGTAGTGAAATCTACATAACCAAAGTTTACATAAATATCATAACCGTTATCGAATGAAGTAACTGTTACAGAATCATCAAGATGTTTGAAATCCCAAATCAAACTGTTACTTACTTTACCTACTTCTGAATTATATCGCTTATAGATAGATTCAAGTCTATCTTTCCAGCTGTCAAAGTTAGCAGAATAATATTCAGTAAATGATGTTTCCTGAATCTTCTTTTCTGATTCATTCATAAATGTGAAGTACAAACCTGCTCCAGATTCTGCAGCTTCAAGTACGAGCTGATCATTTTCATAAGCAAGATTCAATGAAGAACCAGTAAAGTTTTTATATCCATGAAGAGCAATCTGATAGAATGGAATAATTTCATCGATAATTGCATAGCTGTTTCCATGTAAAGTCATGTTTGTAATGAAATCAGCTTTTTCCAATGCATAAGCATTACCTGCATTAATCATAATTCCAAGATTGTTGTCTTTAGCAGCCTGCATTTTTTCCAAAGACTGATTTTTTGCAGCAGCACGGCTCTGTCTTCTGTCTTCGTTATAATCTGCAGAAAGGATATATCCATTATCAGCATAAGAAATACCAGCAAGACCAGTTTTAAGAACATTCTTCTGAACAACATCATCTGCTCGAGCCTGATTACGGGCATTAATCAGATAATAAGGATCTTCATCCTGAAGTTTACCGTACCAAACAGGAGAGTATCTGTAAAGTTTACAAACTTCATCACTGGCAAAACGAGCAGGATCTGAATAACGGTTGAAACCACTGAAAACATTTGCTTTATAAGCAAACTGCATAGAAGCATCAAGGTAAAGTTTTGCTGATGTATCTTCAGTATTTTTTACCATCTTGTTATAGCCGCTCTTTCCACCTAATGCAGGAATATATTTAACCTTTTTAAGCATTCTCTGGCGAACACCGTCATTGATGAAACCTGTAAGTTTATAATTTACATTCTTGATTCCAAGATTTTCAACTTCCTGAATAATTTCACCAGCTTCTTTATAGTTAGTAAGTTTATATGGTTTGTTTTTAGGCATACCAAGAACCTGCTGAACTTTATCAATAGCACCAACGATTTCAATTGCTAAAGGAGCTTCTGAATTATTTACTCTTGGTTTACCGCTGAATAAATAATCTCTGTAAGTTTTAGCCATTTCTACATAAGAAGGAGAATCAATGAACTGGTAAACCTGACGGATTTTTTCTCCTGCAGGTAAACTCTTTTCATACTGATACTGAGCAGCAGTTGTACGGCTTGAAACTTCGAACTGTTCTCCGTGTACCATCTTATAAACAGCATTTACATAGTTATAAGAACCAAGTTTTCCACTGATTTCAGCATTGATACCAGCGTATTCAGCACCATCTTCAATAATAGTAATAAAGCTGGAATCTTCTGTTGATTCACCAAATACAGGATAAGCTGCACGAGTTTCTGTAATAACAGCGTTTCTTACAGTACCGTAATCCCATCCGTAAACATCAGCATAGTAACCGTTCTGTTTAGTTTTACCGTTATTGAAGTTAATAATAGCTCCACCACCTTCAGGAATAAGCATAAAACCTTCTTCAGAAGTTCCCGCTGCACCAAAGTATGGAAGAACAGTAAGCTGAACAATTGGATAAGTATGTTTATAAAGAAGATCATCAAATGGAATTTCAACTGCAAGTTTATCACCTTCAAGAATATACTTAACTGTGATATTGAATGCTGGCTGAACTTTTTCATTTGATTCTTTATAAAGCTCAAAGTGACGCATATAGTCTTCGTCTGAGTAATCAATCTTAGCGAAGATTTTTTCCAGCTGATCTTTCTGATATGTCTGGAGAGTTTCATGAACTAAATAAAGGTCATCATCTTCAAGACCAGGATATCTTTCGAGATATGATTCGTAATCCTTATTGCTTTCATCAATAAGTTTATAAGAACGTTTTTCAATAGCACTCTTATCACCAGAAGAAAGTCTTGGATCTTCAAGAATTTCATCCATTTCTTCGGCATAAATAGCAAGAGGATATTTATATTCACGTTCCATCTTAGATACAGTGTACATTACATCAATTTCTTTGTTATTAACTTTCTTTACTTCAAAGAAGTTACGCTGAATTGAGTAAGTCCAAGAATCATAAGTATTTTCAACACCATTTTCTGTTGAATATTTAACCAGCAATGTAGAGAACATATTGTTCTTTTCTTTCTGGATAGCGCTTGGATCGCTGTTAGCATCAACAGGATTTGAATACCATACATGACCTGTGTTTTTCTGAGTAACAGCAAACTGTGTTGTTTTTACATCAAAGTCAAACTTAAGTTTGTCATTTTCCAAAACCATTGTTTCAGGATTTTTCTTTTCTTCAAATGTATAGGCCTTAATAAAAGGATCTACAACTTTAGAAACGTTAATCAATCTGATTACAATGTAAGTAACAAATGCAGCTGCAATTAAGAAAATACCAAGACCAATATAGAATCCTACTGTAGGTTTATGGAATTCAAATTTCTTTGTTTTCATTGGCTTTGGACGACCAATGTAAGGTTTATAAGCTTTTTTCTTATTTAACATTTCCAGTCCCCTATCAGTTTAATCTGAACATAATTTCTCTTGCCAGAGAAACAAAGTATGCGACACCCTGAGAAATCATACTGAAGAACAACAGCATAATGAAAATGAATACCAACATACCGAAGATTGTGAAAATGGTAAACAAAACAGTTTTACCAAAACCATACTGATGAATCATCATCATTGCCATGAAGATGAGCATTGCACACCAGAGAACAGAAACATTGTTGAATACATAATAGAATGTACCTTCATCAGCTGTAATAAAACGGCTCAAGATAAGAATAGGTATCTGGATTAATGGATATGGAGTAAGTGCATAAGCAGTACCCATATAAATCTGTCCAAGTTTACCTTTACCATCGAACAAAGTTGTTACAGCCCAGTTACAGATACAGAAAATTACTAAAGGCAAAAGAATTGTAGCAATTTCCATAAATACATTTACTTTTTCCCAGTTTGTATTATTAAACAGGAAGCTAGTAAACTGTAATTTCCAAATATGTGTCAAAACAGTAAGCAAAACAATAAAGTTAGCAGCTGAATATGAGCCGCGTTTTGCATGAATCAAATCCCAGAAACCATCTGCAGGATGAACAATTACATACAGAGAGTATTTGAGAGTCTTAAGGAAGTGGATATAAGGATCCTTTGTTCCTAATTTCTTAAAAGATCTTGTTATATAACTCATAATGATTTCAACTCCCGTACAAAATTAATAATACGTTTAGTAATAAACGGTACAAGGATAAGTACAAGAACTACAGCAAGAACCCAACCGAGATTCTTTTCAATCCATTCCTTTCTGTAATACTGGAAAGCTTTTGAATAGTATCTCTTTGAGCGTTTAAGCTTAAAGTAGTCCATTGCCTCTTTATAATTTTCTTTTCTAAGTTCAGCTTTTCCTAAACCGATATAAGCAAGATCATAGTTACCGTTCATTTTAAGAACCTGTTCCCATGTATTTGCAGAACCGTCGTAATCACCTACTGCATATTCTTCTGTAGCTTTGAAGATAAGGTTACCATATTCAGTTGGTGTGAATACTGTCAAAGATGCATTCATTGTATCAAGTACAAAAAGATCTTTTCCTACATGTTCAATAGCAACTGGAGAACGGAAGTAACCATCAATATTTCCTCGTCCACCGAAAGCGAACAAAAGATATCCCTGATTGTTATAACCGAAGAGACGACCACGAGATTCATCTACTGCGATATAAATTTCATCATCAAGAACAGTAATATCAGTAAAGTGAGAAGGATCTTTAATACCGGCAGCATTACTCCATGTCAAATCACCAATTGGTGGATAATCAGCATTCTTAACAAGAATATCTCCACCAAGAGCATTAAGACGACGGATTGGTTTAGCTCTGTCGGAACGTAAATCCCATTCATTGAAAGTTTTAAGAACTGCATAAACGAAACCTTCTGAATCCATTGCAGCATTTGAATATTCTGTAGGAACGAAAGATTCCATCTGTTCACGCTGAGCACGTGTAGCAAATTTCTTCCACAAGTAATCTGTCCAGTTATAAGTTACTTCGCTGGCACCATAGAAACCTGAGAAACTTCCGTCGTATTCATACTTCAAGAAACCTTTGTTTACGTTCTTTGCAAGAACATAAGCACGTCCTTTAGTATCAGCTACAACTTTCTGAGGATAGAAAACCTTTCCTTTTTCATAAGTTGGATCATTTGGTTCTGTAAATGAAAGAAGATAATTCAAATCTTTATCGAGTTTTACAACACGACCATTGCTTGTATCAGCAACGAAGAAAGAACCATCAGCCTTATTAACAAAGATATCCATTGGACCATTGAAAGTAGTATTTACACTTTCATCATCTGAATAGAAGTGATCAATTACACGGCTCAAAGTTACCTTTTTGTTTTCTGTATATTCCAATTCAATAATACGGTTATTATCTGTATCAACTACATAAATAAGATTATTGATTGCGAACAAACTCTGTGGCTGCTTAAGTGAAGTTCCTAAGTTCAAATCATCTGCATACAAAACATGTGATACACGGTAAACATCTGGAGATTTTTCAACTTCAGCCCAAACGTCATAAATGTATGTATCACCTTTTGCAAACAAACCTGAACAGAGAGACAAAAGACTGGCAGCAAGTAATAATTTTTTCAACAACTTCATACTTAATCCCCCTAGTCCTTCATACCTGAAGAAGCCATTGTTTCCATAATCTGACTCTGAGAGAAGATGAAGAAGATAATAGGAACAGACATTGTAAATACAATTACGGCACTGGCCTGACCTGTACGGGCAATACCACCGGCCTGAATCTGATCCAAAGCATATCGTAACATCTTTTTACTTTCAGTGTAGATATACTGTGTCTGAGCGTTATTCCACAAGTTCTGAATAGAGAAAATGGAAATTGTTAACCACGCCGGGCGAACATTTGGCATAACCAGTTTCCAGAAGATTGTAAATTCACGAGCACCGTCAATTTTTGCAGCTTCAATAAGTGACATAGGGAAACCTTCCATGAACTGCTTCATAAGGAAGAGACCTAATGAACCACCGATAGCAGGCAAAATCAAAGACCAGTAAGTATCCACCATGTGTAATCTAACCATAATCAAATAGTTAGGAATACCAGTTACATAACCACTGAACATCAAAGCAACAACTGCAATTCTGAAGAAGATTCTTCCTCCAGGGAAATTGTATTTAGCCAATACATAAGCAGCCATAGAAGCAATGATTACGTGTCCTAAAGTACCTGCAAAAGTAATATAAACAGTATTGAATACATAACGACTGAATGGTACCCACTGAGACTGACTCAAGGTTACAAACAAATCGGAATAGTTATCCAATGTTGGGTTTCTTGGGAAAATATCAGGAGGATTCTTGAGAAGTTCATCAAGAGGTTTCAAAGAGTTTGCAATAGCAAAAACCAAAGGGAAAACCATAACTACAGAACATAATGCAAGGAATACGTATACTCCAATATCTCCTGTAATAGAACGATTTGGCTTTCTGCGATATTTGTAATGATGGATTGTTGGTCCTTCAAGTATAGCTCTACTTTTTCTACTCATTTCGACTTACCTCCAATCCTAGTGTCCAACTCTGTTCAACAGAGCCTGAATTATTTTGTTACAAATAATCATTGTTAAGAACAATATGGTCGCAATTGCAGACGCATAACCCATTTCAAATCGTGTGAAACCGTAGTCGAACAAGTGAGTTACTACAGTACGTGCACAATAGTCAGTAGATGGATAACCAGCCAAAGCCATTGGAACGTCACATACGTTGAATGCTGATGTAATTGACATTACAGCTCCGAAGAGCAGCATTGGTTTCATGTTAGGAAGAGTGATGAACCACAATTCCTGCCAGCGGTTTCTAATACCATCGATATATCCGGCTTCATACTGAGCCTTATCAATACCTTTAAGACCAGCAACGAAAGAAAGGAATCCAGCACCAAGTGACTGCCACAAGATTACAGGAATAATAACTTTCATTACGTTAGCAGGGTTTGTAAGGAATGCGATTGGCTGATTAATGAAACCAGTTCTGATTAACCACATATTTGCCCAACCATACTGGTCATCGTTGAAAAGCTGTTTGAAAACTAATACAGCGTTACCAGCAATAGATGGAGCATAGAAGAAGAATACAACCAAAGTTCTAACCCACTTTGGAAGTTCATTAATTAACCAGGCAAAAATAAATGCCATGATATAACCAACAGGACCAGTAATTACGGCAATAAGGAAAGTATTCTTTACTGCAACCTGGAAAACTTCATCCTGAAGGAAAAGGTTGATATAGTTTCGGGCACCAATGAACTCTGGTTTTTCCAAAATATTAAAGTTTGTAAAACTATAATAAATTGAGTTAATCATAGGGAGAACATTGAATGTTATAAACAAAACTGCATATGGCAAAAGGAATAAGTAGCAAACCTTCATCATTTTTGCGTGATGCAAAGTGTCATGAAGAGCTAATTTCTTTTTGTTAAAATATTTAGTCCACATTTCGCTCATTTTCTACTCCTCTACTCCTCAACCGGCAAGTTGAATTCCTGACGCTTACGAGTCAACTCTTCATTAATTTTGCGAGTGTAATCGATAAGTGTCTCACGTGCATCATCTTTATCGTTGATAACCTTACGGGTACCATTAACGATGTGGCGTGGAGTGTAATAACTTCCTGGTACTTCAGGAACACCAATAGAATCTTCAAGAGAATTTTCGAGGATTTCAATCTGTCTTGAATTCCATGGAAGCTGTTTAAGAGCTTCTACGTTAGCAGTTGGATAACGAGCAGATGAACCAAGAACAGCTTCGATTTCACGACCAAAGCGAACCTGTACATCCGAAGATGCCCACCACTTCATGAATTTCCATGAATCCTGAATACGTCTTTCATTTTTCATAGCCTTTTTCCAGGTTCTCTGATCAACGCTAGGATCTCTTTCAATTTCTTTTCCGTTTGAAACGGCATGAATCAATTCAGAAGCATTTGAAAGACCAAGATCTTCAAGTGCAATACCTTTCTTAATCATCATAGTACCAACTGTACCGGCAATTGTAGAACGGTTAATTGTTCCGTCTTCACGTTCAGTTCCAAGAATATATGTGAAATCCCAAAGACCACGGATTTCTGGGGCAGAAACTGAAAGTGTGTTGTATGTAGTATAGTTAGCAATTCCGAGAGGCATTTCACCTGTACGGAAACGGCTTAAGAAGTCATAAATTGTATCAAGACTGTAGTTATTGAAGAAGCTTGTATAATCCTTAAATGCGGCAATACCCTCTTCGCTATCAATTACAGATTTTGTTCCTTTTTCGTTATAAACCTGACCACCATTCTGATAAACCATAGAATAGTAAGTTGTCATATCAGGAGTTACGATGTTTGGATATGGGATACCAACCTGAAGGTTATTACCCTGAATTGTAGGAAGGATTTCTACAAGTTCTTCCCAAGTCTGAGGGATTTCAAGTTCAAGCTGATCCATAATATCTTTTCTATAGAACAACAGGTTGAAGGATTCCTGTTCTGGCAAAGCATAAACTCCACCGTCATACTTATAAGCTTCGTAAGCACTTGGTTTAAATTCACTGAGAACTTCATCAAGGTCTGGGAAGCGTGAAAGATTTACGTTGGCATTACGCAAAGCATAATCTACAGGAGCTGAAGAATAGATTGAAATTACAACATCAGGACCATTACCAGCAACTACTGCGTTCAACAGAGAGTTGATGTTAATAAGCTTAACGTTTACTTTTACGCCTGTTTTAGGAATAAAGTCATCATCAACCATATTCTTAATAATCTGGCTCTGATCACGACCAGTTACGATCCAAACTTCAATTGGTTTATCTCCACCTTTTTCATCATAAACGTTACCAAGATTTGTTGAATCTACAAAGAATGATGTGAAGAATGAAACAATACTGTGTCCGGCTTTCTTAAAGAAGTTAGCCTTAACAGATTTGATTTTATCATTAGCACTCTGTACTAAAATGTAGTCAATATCAAGTTTAGTTTCTGTCATTGAAAGCAATGAAGAACCTAAAGATGTAATATTACTCTTGAAGTTAGCAAATGCCTTTGTAATTTTATCCGGACGTTTATAGAACTGTTCCAGCTGAACAGCAAGTGTTTCTGCAGGAGCAATTTTATCTGATTTTTCACCAGTAATTCCAACAAAGCGGTCAATTAATGCATAAAGTCTACGGCTTTCAAGCATCATACCTTCAACTTCATCTGGATAAACTTTATCGATATCATAATCACGGTAAGCATCTGGATAAGTACCAGTAAGTACAAGAATTGTACGGTAGATTTTATTCAAACGAGAGATACTATCCTGAAGTTCATTGATAATGCTACCAATTTCACCAAGAGTTGCTTCCAGACGAATTGTATGAACACCCTTTGTAAGATAGAACTTATATGGTGTTTTATCTTCACCTGCAAGAGTAACAAGTTCCCAGTCAGAACTATAATCGAAACCTACAGATTTAAGACCATCGATTGGAATTACACCGTCAATATAAACTGAACGACAGGCAATAAAACCGCGCTGATAAAGCTGACGGCCTTTGAAAGAAATTGTATACCATCCAGTTTCTGGAATATCCATATCCCATTCAATCCACTGTCCAGGAGCTTTCCAAGAATCACCACCAGTATAGTTGAGGATTGTATGTTTTACATCATAAGGATTTGTTGTTGCAGAAGAACGGTCATATCTTGCGAACAATGAAGGATCTGAACGGCTAGATGCCATTTCACCTTCAATCTGCAATTTAACACCAGAACCTGTATATGATTCAGGTTTAGATGGCTGTTTTGCCAGATACTGTTCGTATGTATCATAAGTAAGAACAGGAACAAGAGCAAAACGGCTGATAGCCATAGGTTCGTTTGTTGATACAAATTTAATAGTGTTTGTACCCTTCTTGAAATAGAAACGATATGGTTCTACTTCATAACCTAAGTCACTCTTGAAACGAACTGTCTGATATTCAAAGAACTCTACCTGTGATGGACGAATCCAGTTGCCCTGATTATCCTTTCGAACAATCCAGTTTCCTTTTTCGTCTAAGCGGATTTCTTCACTATCATGCCACAAACGGTTGAAAGAGAGAGTGTCAGCACCAGAGAAAGTTTCTCCATTGATGTACAAAACACGTTCCATATTAACATTACGAGAAGGAACAGCCATGTACTCCATCAAAACATTGTAGAAGCCTTCTTCAGGAACTTCTACATTCCAGGTTACAGAAGAACGGTCTTCTGTGATTACCACATCTTTACCATGAAATCCTGTTTCAACACGAACTCCGTAAGAATCGGCTGCATCGTAATCAAAAATTGCAATTTCTGCGGAAGAACTGGCATTTTTAGCATTACGGTATCTGGCAATGTAGTCATTGTAACTTAAGTTAGCATTGACTGTACCAGAAGCTGCAGACAAATCATAACCTTCGTATTTCGCGCTGAAATCTTTGTCAGGGAAAAGACTGGAAATTGCGAAAATGCCTACGATTACTACTACAGCAATTAGGACATTACGCAAGGTCTTGTTTAGTTTAATCTTTGCCATAATAGTACTATTCTAGCACAAAAGATAAGTTATGCCATTACTAAAATGCACTCATAACATAATTTTAAGTAAAAATTTTAAATTTTATGTTAAAAATAAGATTATTTTAATAAACCAAAAATTATGAAATTTTATTTCTTTTTGTTTGAGAAATATTTATTGAATTCATCATCAGTGTGAGGTGCAGATGACTTACGACCGTTAGATTTTGTTTCCTTCTCTGCAGAAAAATTATCTTCAGATTCTGATGAAGACTGAAAGTAACTCTGATTTTCTGAATTTTCTTTATCGGAAAGTAAAAATTCTCCGTTGCTGGAAGGCATGAGGACAATAGCAGCAAGATAAAAGATTAATCCAAGAGGAATTTTTACAACAGTAACTACACACATCGCCAGGCGAACAATAGTTGCATCAATATCAAAATACTCAGCAATACCACCGCATACACCTGAAATTACTTTGTTTTTAGATTTTTTAAGCTGTTTCATAAAAATCCCGTACTAAATTAAAATCTATGGACAGAAATATTTACACTGCCCATGCCACAATTTATAGAAAAATGATTTTCTTTTTTATTATCGGCATAAATTTGACCTACACCGCTTTTTTTCTCATCATTAAAACGAACATCACCCAGACCAACTTTCGCATCAAAAGAATAATCTGCTGCACTACCCTTTAATGTCAGTTTTATAGAACCCATTCCACAGTCAATGTTACTTCTGCCGGTAAGTTTTCCGTCAATTTTTACAGAACCCATTCCACAGCGAAGACTTACATCATAGCCGTCAAGTTTATTCAAAACCATTGAACCGGCATCAACTTCAATATAACCCTTCTGACAACTAAAACCTGCATTTTCTGAAGTAAAACTTCCCGCACCAATTACAATTTTCATTCTGGAAAAACTGGCATTTTCGGGAAATGTTAGCAGTATCTTTGGAATTAAAGTACTGGTTCTGTCATGATTAAACCAGTTAAGATTAATCCGTTTATTATTATTGATAGCTAAAGTTCCATCACGAAGTAAATTACAATTTAAACGGTCTTCTGTAATACCACGGGTTTCTACTGAAAATTTTTCTCCTGGAATAACAACTACTTCTGCAGCCCCAAAATTAAAATCAACATTTTCTACAGATTCAAATTCATAATATAAGGCATTGGAAGTTTCATAAGAGTAATAAGTTTTATCTTCTGCATCCGTTTCAGATTCTTCAGCTTCATCAAAAGTCTGTTCTTTTGCTTTAGAAAAACGATCAATAATGATTAATGCAACTTCTTCCGGAGAACCTAATTCCTGCATTACTTTTACATCATCACCGGCATCATCAAAATAATCTTCGTAGTATTTTAACGCGCCTTCCTGTTCTTCTTCTGAAAGAGACTTTATACAACCTTTGAGAGTCTGAAAAAACTCTTCTCTTGTCATTTTACCACCCCGGTGTTCAAAACACTTTCCGTATAAAATATAGTATAACTTAATACTATCACAAATAGAATAGTATTGAAGAAAACTTACTAAAATATGGATAATATGATATATTAATCCTGCTTATAATAAAAGATATTAAAAAGAGGCTGAAAAATGAACATTTTTTCCTGGATTTTCCTTGGATTATTTACAATAGATTTTATTTTACACATGGTTTTTTATTTCAAGAAATTCCAGCTGGCAGCAGAGCTTACAGGAGTATTTTCTTCTGCGTTCTCATGTTTTTTTGTTATCTGTCTTTTGATTAACCACCTGCCTGATTCCTGGCATTTAATTACCTTCAGCAGTATTGCAATATTTTTGTTTTCTGCAGGAAATTTCCTGAAAATATTTGGAAAAACACATAAAGTTTTTATTACCGCGGGAATTGTCTGTTTTGCTGTCAGTTGTTATGTATGGACTGCACTGCTTCATTCAATTTTTTATCTTGTAAGAGTTCCTGCAGCAGTTAATATTGCTGCAATTGTTATTTTTTTAGCGGCATTTATTATTCTTTCTATTTATACTGAGAAAAATAAAATTTCCGGCTGGATCAAACAATTTTTAATGATTTCCGGACCAGTATTCATTACTTACTGTTCAACAACTTGTCTTATTACAGATCCTGATTTTTATTCCATTACACTTACTACAGGCGCTGTTTTATTAACTGCAGATTTAATTTTTATTTCTATAAATAACAAACTTAATCTGGTAAAAAATCAGATTTTTGGAATTCTGTTTAAAACAATACTACCTGCCGCAGCAGAAATTCTGATTACAGCAGGTAGTTTTCTTATGATAATTTAATCAATCTTTTTTCTGATTAAAACAAATCACTCCAGCCGTAAAGGTTACCCTTTGTAAGCTGACCAGTTTTAAGCATACTGTCTAATTTTGCAACACAAGCAACAGCACCAACAGCAAAACCTTCTCTACTGCGGGCAGTATGTGTAAGTTCAATTGTATCAGCTGTACCGTCAAAGAAAACTTTGTGTGTTCCAGGAATATTTCCACAGCGGGTTGAACTTACATGAAGCTGATTTGCAGCTGGTCGTTCATGGAAAGCATCTGTAACGATTTCTGTTTTGTTTTTATAACCAACCATAACACGGCGGGCAACTTCCAGAGCAGTTCCTGATGGAGAGTCAGCCTTCTGATTGTGATGAGCTTCCCAGGTTGCAACATCGTAATCTTTATATTCAGAC
>JAKSTK010000027.1 GCA_024402615.1 Treponema sp. | reverse complement strand
GAACCGCTTTTTTTTTATAAATTATCTTTAAAGATCAGTTTTTAGATCAAATTTTATAGGAGTTCAGCCGTGAAACTTACAAAAGAATTCACTACTCTCGAAAAGTCAGCAGTAAAACTGACAGTAACAATTTCAAAGAAAGATGTTGAAGAAACTTACAATTCAACACTTGCAAAGTATGTAAAAAATGCTCAGATTCCTGGTTTCAGAAAGGGTCATGTTCCTGCAAGTGTATTGGAACGCAAATACGGTGACGCTCTTAAATCAGATACATTAGGTGAATTGATTGACAAATCATTCTCTGAAATCTTTGATAAAGAAGAAGAATACAGACCATTACCTTATGCACAGCCAATGATGGAAGAAGCTCCAGTATTGGACGTAAAAAAAGACCTTACTTACTCTGTAACTTACGATGTATTCCCAAAAGTTGAAGTAAAAGATTTTGCCGGAGTAAACGTAAAAGAAGCACAGGTAACAGTTACTGACGACGATGTTGCTGAAGAACTCAAAAACATGCAGGAAAGAAATGCAATGGTTATTGATTCTAAAGACGGAGTTGTTGCAAAAGATAACATCGTAACAATGGACTACTGTGAAATTGATGCAGATGGTAAAGAAGTTGCAGATACAAAACGCGACGGATTTGTATTTACAGTTGGATCTGGCGAAAACATCTACAAAATCGATGATGACATCATCGGTATGAAGAAAGATGAAACAAAAGAAATTGCTAAAGACGACAAAAAAATCAAAGTAACAATCAAAGCAGTAAAAATCCGTGATATCCCAGCTCTGGATGACGATTTTGCTCAGGATTGTAACGAAAAATACAAGACTCTTGCTGACATGAAAGCTGATATCAAAAACAACATGGAAGTTGCTAAAAACCGCCGTGTTCGTGAATTGAAGAACAACAGCCTTTTGGAACAGCTCGTTGAAAAATATCCATTTGACATTCCTGCTTCAATGCTCGCAGCAGAACTTGATGGCCGCTGGAATATGATGGCTCAGCAGTTCCAGACTTCACCAGAACAGCTTGAAAAAATGATTCTTGCATCTGGTCAGACAAAAGAAGCAATGCTTAAAGAATGGACAGGCGACAGCGAAAAAATGCTCAAATCAAGAATTATCGTTGATTCATTGATTCGCAGCAAGAATATTTCTGTTACTCCAGAAGAAATTGAAGAACAGTACAAGAAAATCGCTGAAGAAGGAAACATGTCTTTGGACGAAGTAAAGAAACACTACTCTGATCCAAGAGCAAAAGAATACCTTATTGATGATACAAAAGAAAACAAACTTTATGATGAAATCTATAAAGAAGTTAAAGTATCAAAAGGTGATAAATTATCATTCAAAGAATTGTTTGAACAGAGATAATTAAAATCTTGTTTATAAGAAGCACTTCTATAACAGGTACAAAAATGTTATACGAAGTGCTTTTTTTTAATTAAAATCATTTTATAATTTTTGCTTTTTAGCATATTCTTATTATATTTATAATGTAAGAAAAATAATAAGAGGTTTTTATGAACGAACAAATGAACACATTAGTTCCAAGTATTGTTGAAAGAACAGGTAATGGCGAAAGATCTTATGATTTATTTTCACGCCTGTTAAAAGACCGTATCATTTTTATTGATGGTGAAATTAATGATGCCACAGCAGATTTAGCCGTTGCACAGATTTTATACCTTGCATTTGAAAACAAAGAAAAAGATATCAGTATTTATATTAACTCTCCAGGTGGAGTTGTTACTGCAGGTTTAGCAATTTACGATGCTATGCAGTATGTAGAATGTGATATTCAGACAATCTGTGTAGGACAGGCTGCCAGTATGGCTGCTATTCTCCTTGCAGGTGGTACAAAAGGAAAACGCTTTGCCCTTCCTTCTTCAAGAGTTATGATTCATCAGCCAAGAGGCGGAATTGAAGGACAGGAAAGTGATATTTCAATTCAGGCAAAAGAAATTATCAGATTGAAAAAACTTTCAATCAATTATCTTGCTAATCACACTGGTAAATCAGTTGAAGAAGTTTCTAAAGATATGGAGAGAGACTTTTTCATGTCGGCAGAAGATGCTGTAAAATACGGCATTGTTGACCAGATTTTGCAATCTAAAAAAAATAAGTCTGAGGATTAAAATATAATGAAGCGCTTATCATCTAACAACAATTTCTGTTTTTTCTGTGGAAAGAACGCAGACAGAGACAGAAGATTAATTCAGAGTCCAAATGGAACTTTTATCTGTGATAGATGTGTTTCTGCATGTCAGGAAAAATTAGACTTACAGGCAGCAGATTTAACACCTATTGAATTATCAGATGTACCTACTCCAAAAGAATTTAAAGACTATCTGGATCAATATGTTGTTGGTCAGAGCGATGCAAAAAAAGTCCTTTCAGTAGCTGTATATAACCACTACAAAAGAATGTCTTTATCTCTTACAAACAAATTAGATGAAGATGCTGTAAAAATTGAAAAATCAAACGTTCTTTTAATTGGACCAACTGGTAGTGGTAAAACTTTACTTGCAAAAACTCTTGCACAGAAACTTAAGGTTCCATTTGCTATTGCAGATGCTACAACCCTTACAGAAGCTGGTTATGTTGGTGAAGATGTTGAAAATGTTCTCCTTAAACTTATTAATGCGGCAGATGGAAACATTGAAGCAGCAGAAAGAGGAATCATCTTCATTGATGAAATTGATAAAATTTCCCGTAAATCTGAAAACACTTCAATTACCCGTGATGTAAGCGGTGAAGGTGTTCAGCAGGCTTTACTTAAAATTATCGAAGGTACAGTTGCCAGTGTTCCTCCACAGGGCGGACGAAAACATCCTAATCAGGAAATGCTTCAGATTGATACAACAAATATCCTTTTTGTACTTGGTGGAGCTTTTGTCGGTCTTGATAAAATTATTGAACAGAGAACAGTTTCTCACTCTATCGGTTTTGGTTCAGATGCAGGACAGGTAGATGCAGAAGCAAAGGTAAATCTTTTGAATCAGGTAACCCCAGATGATCTTGTTAAATTTGGTCTTATTCCTGAACTTATTGGTCGTATGCCAATTACAGTTGCCCTTAAAGAATTAACAAAAGATGATTTAGTTTCTATTCTTACAGAACCTAAAAATGCTATTACAAAACAGTTCCAGGCTTCTTTTGATATTGATGATACAAAACTCACTTTCGAAAAAGGCGCTATTGAAGAAATTGCTTCTGAAGCAATCCGTCAGAAAACTGGTGCCCGTGGTTTAAGAACAATCGTTGAAAAAATGCTTATGGATTTGATGTATACAATTCCTGACATTAAAGGCAAAAAAGAGATTGTTATTACTGAAGATTTTGTAAACAAAAACAAGAATCCAAAAGATAAAGCATCTCTGGATGTAACAAGCTTGATTCAGGTACAGGAAGCTTTACCTTCAACTGAAGGCAACCTTTCCGAATAATTAAGAATTTTAGAAATATTTATTACAAAACTGACTGGTCAGTGCTGTTATTCACAGATAAAATTGATAATCTGTTTTACGGTATCTGACCAGTTATAAATTTTAGACCTTTCAACCCCTGCTCTACCTTTTTCTGCAGCAAGTTCCGGATCATCAATAATCATTTTAAGTTTTTCTGCAATTTCATTTACATCTGCACTATTAAAATATACAGGAACATCACCGCCAACTTCAGGCAATGCACCGGAATTAGAACACAGTACAGGAATACCACAGGCCATTGACTCCATTACAGGAAGTCCAACACCTTCTCCATCTGCGGGGAAAATACATGCAGCAGAACCACTGTAAAGCATTGGTAAACTTTCTCTTGGGAAAAAGCCTGTAAGTAAAATATCACTGGCGTACTCACAGTTATAGGCCAGTTCATGAACAATCTGTGAATATTCACCTTCACTACCGGCAATTACAAGTCTATGAGGACAACCTGTCTGCTTTTTTAATAAAGAAAAAGCCTTTATAAGATTTTCATGATTTTTTGCAGCACCTGAAAGCTTTGTGCTGTAAATAAAATACGGTTTTTTAATTGAAAATGGTTTTGCATCAATATATTCATCATCCCCACCTAAGCCAGGGAAGAATAATTTATGATCAATTCCACTTTTAATTACTCTGATTTTTTCTTCAGGAATTCCATGATCAATTAAATCATCTTTAATAAACTTAGAACCTGCAACTATTTTTTCTACTCGTAATAAACTTTTTTTCAAAGTTTTCAGTTTCTTTTGATTTTTGCGTGCAAGAATAATAGAAAATGGTGTATTGATTACAGCAACTGATGGAACTAAAAACTTTTTTGGAAGATATTTTTCTGCAGCAGGGAAAATTACATAATCATAATTATTTCGTTTACAGAATTTTGCACATTTAGTTAAATGCCATTTTAATTCTGCTTTATATGTATCATCTACGGAAACTGAGTTATAAGTTATTGTATTTTCGGAAGATGGGGCATAAGTATAACGGTCCAGTTCAGAACCAAATAATTCCACCTTTAAATTATTTTCTTTTGTAAACTCAACAGTGAGATTTTCTACAAGATTTATTAAAAAAGATCCAAGGCCTGACTTACCATGTTCACAACCAAAGGAATCTATACCAATTTTCATATCTAAATTATAGCAGATTTGCTGTCAGTATGCTATATTGAAGCCATGAGTAATACAATTGAAAACAGCTTTACCCTTCTTTCGGAAGAAATTAACAAAAAACTTCAGGAACTTAATATAACCCAGCCAACCAAAGTTCAGCAGCAGATTATTCCTGTAATTAACGAAGGAAAAAATATTATTTTTCAGTCAGAAACAGGAACAGGAAAAACCTTTACTTACCTTCTGCCTTTAATTAACAGACTGGAAACTGAAGCTTCTAACGGAAAGGTACAGATTATTATTGTTGCGCCAACCTTTGAGCTTGCTTCACAGATTAATGCAGCGGCAAAAAGTATTACAAACCGTAAAACTGCGCTTTTTATTGGTGGAGCTCCAATTAAGCGACAGCTGGAAACTCTTAAGGAAAAACCAGAAATTGTTACAGGAACTGCTGCCCGTTTAGTTGAACTTATCCGTCTTAAAAAACTTAAAATCGACGGAATAAAAGCCTGCGTTTTTGATGAATGTGACCGTCTTATTAAAAAGGAATCTTTTGAAGAATCGGAAGAACTTCGTGGTCTTATGCCTCGAGAAGCACAATTTATTGCCTGCTCTGCTACAATCAATAAAAGTGTAAAAATTTTCTTTACAGGTGTTCAGGATATAGTAATTCCTGCAGAAGACGTTCTTAAAAAGAATATTACTCACTGGGCAATTTTTGCGGAAAACCGTGAAAAAATTGAAACACTCCGTAAATTCCTTCAAGCTGCAAATCCAGATAAAGTACTTATTTTTACTTCCCGTGCAGATCAGGTAGAAAATATTTTTTCTAAACTTTCTTTTAAAAAGGTTGACTGCATGGCACTCCATGCAAAAGCAGATAAACAAGTTCGTAAAGCTGCAATTGATAAATTCAGAAGTGGTAAAGTAAAAGTTCTTATTACCAGCGACCTTGCCGCAAGAGGACTTGATATTCCGGAAATTTCTCATATTGTTCAGATGGATTTACCTTCAGACGAAGATTTCTTTGTACACCGCAGTGGTCGTACTGCCCGTGCCGGAAAGACAGGAATAAACGTTGTAATTGGTGACGAATACGAAATGAGAAAGTATGCAGCCATTGAAAAGAAATTTGGTCTTACAGTTTATCCAAAACAAATTTACAATGGTAAAATTATTGACCCAATTCTATAAAATACAACAAATTAGAATAACTGTTCACATTTTCATATACACTCATTATTCATTGAAAAATATACTCTAAACCGTTATAATAGATAAGATATAATAATAATTGTTGGAGTATATTTGTGTTCTTAAAAAGTCTGGACATATACGGTTTTAAATCATTTGCTGACAGAACTCACATTGATTTTGCAGAAGGAATTACAGCATTATTGGGTCCAAACGGTTGTGGTAAAAGTAATGTTGTAGATGCAATTAAATGGGTACTGGCTGAAAACCGTTCAAAAAATCTTCGTGCAGAAAAAATGGAAGATGTTATTTTCAATGGTACAGAACGCCGTCCAGCCCTCAACACTGCAGAAGTAACACTTACAATTTCCAACACACAGGGACTTCTTCCTCTTGAAGAAGAAGAAATTTCTATTACAAGACGCTTATATCGTTCTGGCGATCAGGAATATTTTATTAACAGAAGACCTGCCGGTCCAACAGAAATCCGCCGTTTGTTTATGGACACTGGTGTTGGTAAAGCAGCATATTCTGTAATGGAACAGGGAAAAATCGATCAGATTCTTTCCAGCAAACCAGAAGACCGACGTTATCTTTTTGAAGAAGCAGCAGGTATTTCCCGCAGTAAAGCTGAATGTGCTGATGCAGAACGACAGCTTGAGCATACAAGAATCAACATGCAGCAGATTGTTATTGCTCTTAATGAAATTAAAAAGCAGTACGATACACTTAAGATTCAATCAGAAAAAACTATTCAGTACAGAAAACTTAAAGAAGAAATTTTTAATTACGAACTGGATATTAACCTTCTCCGCTTAAAAGGGATTGTTACTGAAAAAGCTAGAAATGAAGAATCTCTCAAAAATGTAACTCTTAAACGCGACCAGGTTCGAAAAGAAATTGAAGAAATCAACAACACTATTTCTGAAAACATGGATAAAGTTAAAGCCATGCAGGAAGAGTTCTATCAGAAACAGTCTGAGCTTATTTCTATCGGAACTGCAAAAAATGGTAAACTTGAACTCATAAAAGAGTTTAATGGTCGTGCAGGCGAAATTAAAGAAAAGATTAATAATCTTGAAGGACGTAAAAATGCTATTCAGGAACGCATTGATAATCTTCAGGATGAAATTGATGAACAGAAAGCGGAACTTCACCTTAAAACAAAACAGCTTGATGAAATCAAAAACAATATTAATTCATTTGAAAAAAATATCGAAATTTCTGGAACACAGATTACAGATAACGATGTAAAATCAAACAATCTCAAAACAGATATTGCTGGTCTTGAACAGAAAAGACAGGAATTACAGACTGCTCTTGCTGCCATTACCGAAGATATCGTAACCTTGCTTGATGAAAAACTGAAAAATGAAGGTTTTTCTGAAAGTTCAATGAAAGCAGCTAAAGAAGAACTTGATACTTCAATTGCAAAACTCAGAATTTATCTTAATGGACGAAAAAATATTTTTTCTGATTTTGCTGCAAAAACAAATCATTCACAGGAAGAATTCAAAAATACCGTAAATGAAATTGTTACAGTACTGGAAAAATCTGAAGGACAGATTAACGGTATTGAAAAGGCATTAGAACGCTACTTAAATGCTTCTCCTGCATTCCTTACTGAATTCCTTTCTCCTCAGGGTATCATGACTAAAAAACGTGATATTGACAGTAAAATTGGAGAAAACTTCAAACAGGTAGAAAAAATTAATAATCAGATTAATGAGCTTCATGCTGAAAACACAGGCTTGGCTCAGAAAATCAATGAATATAAAGAAACACTCAACAAACTGAGAATTAACGAAACTTCAATGGTTGAACAGATTCGTTCTGCAAATCAGCAGACAGAAACCTTGAACCGTCAGTTAACTTCAGAGCGCACTTCCCTTAAAGAAACAGAAGATGAACTTTATCTTGAAAATAAACGTTCAGATGAAGTTACAGAACAGATTCTTGCTATTCAGGATGAACTGGCAGAAATTGAACAGAAGGGTCGTAAAATCGCAAAAGAAATGGATACTCTTGAAGAAGACATCAAGAGATGCAATGAAAGTGCATCCGGGAAAAATACAAAACTTGATAAAAAGCGTGAAGAACAGAATAAATATCAGGCACAGCTGGAAAATCTTACTATGTCTTTAAGTTATTCTGAGAACGAAATCAAAAATGTAAAACAGAACTTTCAGGATTCTTATTCCCGCGATTTGATGGAATTTGAAGAAAGGATGTATAAAATTACTACACCAGCTGCAGATTTGCGCGTAAAACTTTCCGAAAAACGTAAAGCTTTCGGTGAATTAGGCGGCGTAAACCTGATGGCTATTGAAGAATTCCAGGAAGTAAAAGAACGTTACGAAAGACAAAAATCAAGCTATGAAGATACTCAGAAATCTCTTGATAATCTTGTTCGTGTTTCTGAAGAAATTAAATCTAAATCTGCAGAAATGTTCCTGGAAACTTATAATCAGATTAAAAAGAATTTCCACAATATGTTCCGCCGTCTTTTCAATGGTGGTCGTGCAGAATTAAAACTGGCAGATCCATCAAATATTCTTACATCTGGTATTGATATTTATGCTCAGCCACCTGGAAAAAAACTGGAAAACATTGCCTTGCTTTCTGGTGGTGAAAAAACTATGACGGCAGTTGCCCTTCTCTTTGCAACTTATCAGGTACGACCTTCTCCATTCTGTCTTCTGGACGAAATTGATGCGGCCCTTGATGATAAAAACGTATCCAGCTTTGTTACTGCATTGGAAAGCTTTGCTCATGTCAGCCAGTATATTGTTATTACTCATAATAAAAAAACTGTAATGGGTGCCGGCACAATGCTTGGTATTACAATGGAAGAGTCAGGTGTAAGTAAGATTATTGCATTACGCCTTGACCAGGATATTAAACTTGGTGCGGAAATTGATCGTTCACAGGAAGATTTCCTTGATGAAGATGTTTCTGTTGATGAAGGAGCAGTTTTACCACCAAGACCTCCAAAACGTATTCATAATACGGACGGAACTATTACAGATCCAATTTTAGAAGGTAAAGACTTATAAATGGATTTTAACGAACTTTGGGAAAATACTAAAAATACAGCAGCCTCTATTTGGGAACGTATTGTAGATTTCTTTGAAGAAAACAGAAGAAATGCAATAATTGTTGCTGCTCTTATTGTTGTAATTTTAGTTTCTCTCATTGTTTTAATATGTGTATCTTCACAACCAAAAAATAAAAACGGGAACTTAAAGCCAGAATTGATTTTATCTGAAGAAATGATGGTTCCAGAAGGACCAGAATTACATAATGAATATAAAGTTTCCAGAGAACCAAAAGATTCCTGGTCAGATAAAGAAGCAGATGAATGGTTTTCTGTTCCATCCAACAAAGATGTTGAATCTTTAGGAAAAGCCAATGATGGTCTTATTACAGAAATTTTAGGAGCTGCACCATGAGAAAGTTACGTATTTTAGCATTATTATTCTTCTCTCTGTTTTTATTTGCCTGTGCTTCTACTGATGACAAAGTTTCTGAAGTACCTCCAGAAGTTCCAGAGGTAACTGACCAGGTTAATACCGAAGAAACAGAAAACGAAACATCCGCAGAAAACGAAAATTCTGAAAATCTCAATGAAACAACTTCCGAAGAAGAAAATTCTGAAACAGAAGACGCATCTGAAGTTCCTGAATTTGAATATGAAGAGCTTGAAGAAATAGAAGAACCTGAAGTACAGGATTTACCACCGGAAGAACCTGTTATAACAGAAGAAGTAATTGAAATTTCTGAACCAGAAATAGAACTTCCTGTTGAACCAATTACAGAAGAAGAAATTGAAGAATTACCTGCAATTGAAGAAACAGCAGAAACAGAAATTCAAACCGATACAGATATTAATTTTGATGAAATCCCAACTGAAGGAACTGGAAATCCTGATATATCTTCTGACATTATCAGATGGACAGAGGGTGATAATGAGGAAACAGAGGATGAAGATACTTCAGCGCCCGAAATGACAGAAACTGAAGAAACTACAGCCGGTACTGAAGAACAAAATGAAATTGAATCAGAAGAAAATGAAGAACCAGAAGAGGAAATAATTATTGTTCCATCAAGAACAGTAACAATGAATAAGGGGGAAACTCTTGTAGTTGTTTATCCTGGAAACGGTTGGATTTATATGGGCTCCCTTTCAGAATACAATAATCTTGCCAGCAAAGGTCGTAAGTTAGGTGCAACTGATACTAAATATACATTATTAGCAAAAGATTCTGGTACACAGATTCATCACTTTTTCAAAGAGGATAATCTTACAGGAGAATATATTGATGACTATCTGGAAGTTGTTGTTACAACAAAGAAAAGTAATTCTAAAGTAACTGTAACTGCTCCTGATTACTCGGAAATTGTTCCTGGAAGACCAGCAAAATCTGAAGCAAAAAAATATTATGAATCTCTGGAAGCTTCAGAAAATAAACCTGAGACAAAACCAAAGACTTCATCTGCAAAAACTGAAAATAAATCAGAAAAAGAAGATACAGCTTCTATTTCTGATACATCTGCAAAAACAACAAGTGCAGAAACTAAAAAAGAACCTGAAGTAGAAAAAACAAAAACAGAAGAATCTACAAGTTTCTATATTCAGCCTGCAGAAAATGAACTGGAACAGATGGATGAAGTTCTGGAAGTAAACAATAATAATGACGATGACATTATGTTCATTGATGATGAAATTGATGTTGATACTGATGCTTTACTTGATGAAGCAACGTCTGCTTATGAAAATAAAGATTATTCAAAGGCAATTGATCAGCTTAATCAGTTCTTTGAACATGCAGAATCACGCAGAGATGAAGCTCTTTTCTTAAAGGGACAGATTCTCGAACAGGATTCTTATCTTAAAGATATTAAAGGTGCAGTAAATGCTTATCAGACTTTACTGGACAACTACCCTGCCAGTTCATATTGGAACAAGGCAAATAAAAGAATTATTTATCTGAAAAGATTCTATATTGAAGTAAGATAAATTAATCAAACCGTAATAAACATGGAGGAATTATATATGTTTAAAAAAGTTTTAAAAATCATGACTATTATTACAGCAGCAATTGCACTTGCATCTTGTACTGTATATAAGCCAGAAGAAAGAGTAAAAACAGTTACCGTTACAGGAACTGGCAGTACAATTGTTACACCAGATCTTTTAACAATGAAATTCTATATCAGAACTTCAGAATGGGTAATTAAATACGCAATCGAAAAAAATGCAAACACAACAAATAAAGTAATCGATGCTATTAAAGCAGTTGGTGTTGCAGATTCAGATATTTCAAACGTTGATTACGTTATTTCTGAGGATAATTCTAATACCTACGCAGGAAAATTCTCTATCAACAACTCAGTACTCGTAATTGTAAGAGATCCAGCCTTAGCAGGTTCAATCATTGAAGCTGCAATTAATAACGGTGCTTTAGGATTAACAGATTATGTCTGGACAGTTTCTGATAAAACAACAGGTATTCGTCAGGCAAGAACTCTTGCGATTCAGAATGCACAGGATGCAGCTTCCCTTCTGGCAGGTGCCAGCGGATGCAAAGTTAATTCTGTTCTTGATATTAAAGAAGAAGTTCAGACTTTCTCAACTAACTCTTTAACAAAAGATTTCCAGATAGCTGGAACAAATATTACAAATATTAAAGACGAAGGTTCAATTACCTTAACTTCAACAGTTACAATTACTTATTCAATTACTGAATAAGTTAAATATATAGGAGTCACAAGATGTTAGACTATAAATTTATTAAAGACAATCTTGATGCAGTAAAAGAAAACATTAAAAACAGAAACATGACTGCAGATGCTGATTCAGTTGTAGTTCTTTACGATAAAAGAACTGAATTAGTAACAAAACTTCAGGGCTTACAGCAGAAGAGAAATGAAAATGCTGCAGCAATGAAACAGAAGCTGGATAATGAAAAACGCCAGGAACTGATTGCTGCAGGTAAAGCTATCAAAGAAGAAATTTCTGCAGTTGAAGCTGAAACTAAAGAAGTTGAAGAAAAACTTGAAGAAGCAGCTCGTCAGATTCCAAACATGGTACACCCAGATACACCAATTGGAAAACTTGATACAGAAAATCTTGAAGTAAAAGTTGTTGGTACACCTCGTAAATTTGATTTTGAACCAAAAGATCATGTTCAGCTCGGTGAATCTCTTGATATTCTTGATTTTGATCGTGGTACAAAAGTTTCTGGTCCTAAGTTCTACTATCTTAAAAATGAAGCTGTTTTCCTTGAACAGGCTTTGATTATGTATGCTTTGAACACTCTCCGTAAACATGGTTTCGAAATGTTCATTACTCCAGATGTTGCTAAAGAAGAAATCCTTAAAGGTATTGGTTTTAATCCTCGTGGAAATGAATCAAATGTTTACTCTATTGAAGAAGAAGGAACTTGTCTTGTAGCTACAGCTGAAATTACTCTTGGTGGTTACCATCAGGATGAAATTCTTGATAAAGCAACATTGCCTCGTTTCTACGGTGGACTTTCACATTGTTTCCGCCGCGAAGCAGGTGCTGGCGGACAGTTCTCAAAAGGTTTGTACCGTGTACATCAGTTCGATAAAGTAGAAATGTTTGCTTACTCTACTCCTGAACAGTCAGATGAAATTCACGCAAAACTCCGCGAAATCGAAGAAGAAATCTTTACAGGACTTGGTCTTTGTTTCCATGTAGTTGATACTTGTACTGGTGATCTTGGTGCTCCAGCTTACCGTAAATGGGACCTTGAAGCATGGATGCCTGGCCGTAACGGTGGTGAATTTGGTGAAGTTACATCTACATCAAACTGTACAGATTATCAGGCACGCCGCTTGAATATCAAATACAAGGATGATGATGGAAAGAACAAGTACGTTCATACATTAAACGGTACAGCAATTGCTGTTGGCCGCGCAATGCTTGCTATCCTCGAAAACTACCAGAATGCAGATGGTTCTGTTACAATTCCTGAAGTATTAGTTCCACTCTGTGGTTTCGACAAAATCTTACCAAAGAAATAATCTAATAAACTGTAGATAGTAAAAAAGCACTGTAGAAATACAGTGCTTTTTTATTGTCACACGGATTATGATTTTTCTAACGAAAAATCTTTTTATATTATAGTGTGATAAATATATTAGACGAAAAGTTTTTTTGTAGCTTTTTCGTAAAGGAAGCGCAAATCTTCTTCCTGCATTGAGGTATAAATACAATCAATACATTTTGCAGAATTATCTTTGTTTGTATAAACTTTATTAATCATACATGTAACAAAAATGTCTCGTGAAAGAATAGGACTGTTTTTAATAGAAAAACAAAGCTTTATGCCGTACTCACTGCCTTCTGCAAATAAGAGTGAATCTGATTCATTTTTAGAACCAAGTACAATTCGCTCGTGATCCACATAAAGAATATTTAGTGGCTTTTGACGATTTTGTAAGGATTCAATTTTATTTTGATTTTTATAAGTAAGATAATTACATACAGGAATAAGCTGAATTCCGTTTCCTGCATTTTTCTGCTGCTTTGCCTGTATTACAAATTCTTCAAGATATTCTTTTGCAGTTTTCTGATTTTCTAAAGGAATTGATTTCCATACAGGACGGCTAAATAATTCCTGTACTTCCCAAGGAACACATTTAATATTAGAATCTTGTTTTTCTTTATTATTGTAGGCAAGATAAATTACAGCAGAAAAATCATATTCTTTTTTTTCTTCAATATCTTTAATACGACATATTTCTTTTGGAATACTTATAGAAAGTCCGCCTTTTCCATCTGCTACTTCCGAAATAAAATAAAGACCTACCCGATTAAAATAAAATTCAACTTTTACTTTTTTTCCAGCAAAATCATTAATGGCCTGAGGAGGATTTTCCAGTTGAATAATTCCATTATCCTGAACTTTAATATGTTCAGCCTTCAAAGCAATTGGGAAAATTTGAGAATTAACAGGATGAACTGAATCTTCTTCTTTCTGTTCTACTACGGGAGTAAGTGTAACAGGTACATTTCCGTCAATTAAATACTGAAGTACTAAATCTCTTTCAATTCCTGTAAGTTTTTCATTATCCATTTATTTTCCCCCACTCCATAACTTCTATATTGGAAATAAAATGATTACTGTCATTACTGATAAACAAATTTACATCTACATAAAATGATGTTTTTTTATTTGTCTCTTTTTTTGAAATAAAACGAACTGGAATCTGGAAGTATTCTTCTGTAACAAATGGAGAACCAACATCACTGGTAGCAAATCATGCTGCAGCCGATTCATCTTCTTCCTTATAAAAAGCTGGATATTCTGAACCAGTCATATCTTTCCAGATAGTTTTTAAATCGTTCATAAAGAAAACATAATTGAAAATGTAATTACTGTCAAAAAATGTGTGAATTTTTCCTTCTCTGTTTTCAGAAACTGCATCATAAAATTTAACTACAGTTTCAATTGTTGCTGCATCAAGATTTGTAATATCAAGACTGGTAAAGCCTTTTAATGATGGATAAATTGGTTTACCAGATTTCTTCATTGCTTTTACACCATCAATAGAATATGAAGCGTTACTGTTTATATCTTTTGAAGTACGGATATTTTTAGTTAATGCAGATTCATCCAATTCTTTGGTCCATAAAACTCCAATTTCTTTATTCTGAACATAATTTCGTAAAGTATCAATTTCCTGATAAACAGTAATATTTGATGTAGAATTAGAACAAGAGAAAATTAAACCTGAAACTAATAAAAGAAGAGAAAAAAGAATAGCAAATGTTGTTTCTTTAGACTTTAAAACCATTTTTGTAAATAATAACATATTCTGTACTTCTAGTCACCTGATTTTGGGAGCATCACTAATGCGGGTAGTCCAGCAGGGAGAAAGAAACTTTCTGCTCATCTGCCACTCTGCCGAAGAAACTCCTTTTGCCAGAGATAAAATATCCCTACCATATTTTTCGGTTAAAAAGTCCACCGTCTTCATAAAACTAACTTTTTTTATATCTTCCATTGGATCAGTCCACAAATAGCCCTGCAAACAGGCCGGTAAAAGCTTATACAGAGAAATCATAACAGTTTTATAGCCATAACCTGGTCTGAATATCTGATGCAGTCCTTTTATGGAGGCCCTTACAATGTCCGGTGTATAAGAAGTCTGACGGTCAAGTTCAATGTATATACCGTTAGAATACTGCTGTGTCGGGTCATTTTCGTAATAATTACAGGTAGACAAATAAATACTTACTGCCCCTGTTTCAGAATTCTGAATTCTGAGCTTTTCTACTGCCAGCTGTGAATACTGCACCACAGCCTTTTCCAGAGTTTCCAGATCATACACCCGCTTTCCAAACTGTCTGCTTGAAGTCAAAATATCGTGTTTTTCCCGCTTAAGCAAATCTACACAGGCAATTCCATTTAATTCCTGTACGGTAGCAACCCCCTGAACAGTCATCAGTTTTTTGGCAAGATTCAGAGGCATATGCTTTAATTGCAGAGCGTTTTCTATTTTGTTTTCTCTAAGTTTTGCAGCTCTTGCAGCACCAATTCCCCAAATGGTCTGGCAATCAGTTGAAGCCAGCAGTTCATCCACTTCCCTAACATCATAAATATAAACTCCATTATGTAATTTTGCTTTTTTGTTATAAAGTTTTGCAAGCGTTTTGGAAGGTCCGGCTCCAACACAAATAGGAATACCAATTTCTTTTTTAATGCGGTTTTTAAGTTCAAATCCCAGTTCCCTGTATTCACTAACGGACCAGTTACAATCCTTAAAAAAAAGAAAACATTCATCAATAGAATATTCTTCTACCTCAGGAGCATATTCCATGTAAATTGATTTTATACGCCGTGAAATGTCTGCATACAACGTATAGTTACTGGAAAACACAGCTATATTAGCCTGACGGCATTTTTCTTCCACCTTAAAGTAAACATCCCCGCGAACAAGTCCCAGATTTTTTGCTTCTTTATTCAGGGCAATAATTATTCCATCATTATTGGAAAGTACAACCACCGGCTTATTACGCAAATCAGGTCTGTAGATTTGTTCACAGGATGCATAAAAACTGTTTCCATCTGCATGTAAAATCATAATCAACTCCAGAAAATCTGATTAATCACTATTTACTGAAGTTTTTACACAATGAAGTACATGAGTAATTACACCACAGATTACCGCTTCCCGCATAAGATTACGAATCCAACCGATATGAAATTCACCGTCCTGTTCAAACACCACAAAGCTGTCTTCTTTTACGGTAAGGGAACGATCTACGACCAGTAAATCACCGTAATAAATGCCATAGCGGACATACCGTTTAGTGTCCACCTGCATAAAAACAGTTGCAGCCGGATGCTTTACAACGAGAGTGTTCAAATCAATAATTTTGTCTTCATAGCCCTGTGCAGGAGACGGGAAACCTGTAATCATCTTAACCTCAGTATAATATAAAAATAGTGTATAGTAAACATATACTATACACTAAGTATACACAGGGAGAGTCTCAATGAATGCGACAGGAAATTATTTGTATAAAAATTTTATTTTCTAGTCCACTGAGAAGTTGAACCAAAACTGCCATCAATGCTCATGGTAGTTTCTTCAACGACTTTATGTTTAGAAGTCTTTCTCTTTTCATTAAGAAGTTCAAGGAATTTCTGCTCATCAATTGGTAAATCTACAGTCTGTTTTGTCCATGAAGAAAGATACATTGCGTTAGAAATCATAAGTCCGTTAATGCCTTCGCGACCATCCGCAACGAGTGGAGTTCCTTCTTTAATATGTTTTACAAAGGCATTAAGAACTCCAATGTGCTGTGGATTTTCACCATCAGTTTCTACCTGAATCTGTTTTGTATTTGGAATCTTGTAGCCGCTCTTTTCTGTTACACACCAGGTTCTTTCATCAACTTCCAGTTCGGTAAAAGAAATTGAATTATAATCGCAAACAATTTTTCCTTTTGTACCTGTAACTTCAAGACGATTTGTTCCAGGTGCATCCCCGGTAGAAGTTACAAATACACCAGTTGCGCCGTTTTCAAATTCCATATATGCAGTTACATCATCTTCAACTTCAATATCATGATATTTTGCTTCATGACAGAATGCATGAATTTTTACAGGCATTCCAAACATCCACTGCAATAAATCCAGCTGATGAGGATCCTGATTCAAAAGAACTCCTCCGCCTTCTCCAGCCCAGGTAGCACGCCAGTCTCCAGAATCATAATAGAACTGAGTTCTGTACCAGTCTGTAATAATCCAGTTGATGCGTTTAAGTTCACCGATAGTTTTGTTTTCTACCATTTCTTTAATTTTACGGTAAACACAATTTGTACGCTGATTAAACATCATGGCAAAAGTAAGCTTTGGATGTTTATTTGCTTCGGCAATCATTTCACGAACCTGCAAAGTATAGACACCGGCTGGTTTTTCACACATTACATGAAGACCATTCTGTAATGCAAGAATTGTCATTTCAGGATGCTGATAATGTGGAACAGCGATTAAAACTGCTTCACAGAGTCCACTTTTAATAAGATCTGCCCCTTCCGTAAAAATCTTAGCAGCTGGGACTTTTTCTGCAGCCCACTTTCTTCGGCTTTCTTTTCGATCTGCCATTGCTACAATTTCAATACCAGGACATTTTCCTGTAACAATATTATCTACATGCATGCTGGCAATTCCACCAACACCAACTACACCAAGCTTTAACATTTTATTCTCCTTCCTAAATATATTTTCTTACCGCTTTTACAGCTGCACGGAATGCAGTTTTTGAATCAGGATAACTTTCTTTATGCTGTAATTCTTCACTCTGAAGATTTTCTAAGCCTTTAAATACAGTAAGATGAGGTTCGATTGTAAGAATTACTCTGTCCCTTCTGTTTGTATTTACATCAGCCAAAATATAAGGAACAGATCCGTCTCCATTACCAACAGATACAACACTTCCATCGGCAAATAATGCATCTTTCATATGAAAATAAGTGATTGTATCTTTCTGCAATTCATAAGCAGTTTTTGGATTTACATTGCATTGAACATAATTAGCAGGATCAAAAGCAACTCCAAGTCTGCCATTGAAATATTTGTAAAGTTCCATACAGCGTTCATCAGTATCACCATAAATACCTTTTTCGTTTTCATGAACCAGAAGGATACCTTCTTTTTCTGCCAGAGAAATCATTTGTTCAAGACGATTACAAACCTCTGATTTAAATTTTGAATAATCTTCATTTTGAGGAATATAAAAACTGAAAATTCTTATTCTTGTACAATTTAAAATCTTACAAACCTGAAGACTATTTTTAAACTTTTCCAGATGAGGTGCAAAATCATCGTAAATTCCAATTTTTCCAAAAGGTGAACCTAAAGCAGAAAATCCAATATTATTTGCTTTAAGCTTTTCTGCAATAAGTTTTGCATCTTCAATAGTTAAATCTGCACAGTTTTTTCCATCCACACCGCGCATTTCAATTAAAGGAATATTTTCTTCCTTAAGAATTTTAATCTGTTCATCCAGACTTCCGCTTGCTTCGTCAGCAAAAGCAGAAAGCACAAACTCTGCCATACAGCCTCCAGTAATTTTTTACTATGATTTTAGTCTATATGCACTTTTAACATATTTCTATGTACTTACTGCTTGTTTATATGCATATCCTGCAATATTATAAAACTATGGATTATATGTCTCATTATGAAAAATCTCCAAGTCTGCGTTCTCATGGTCTTCATGCACATGATTATTTTGAAATATATCTTCATATAAATGGCGGCAGACAGTATTGTGTTGATGATACAGTATTTGAATTAAAACAAAATCAGATAATTATTATTCCTCCCCTGCACATGCACGGCCTGGTTTGTGACAAAGACTTGATTGATTACGAAAGATGTTATCTTTATATAACACCGGAAACCTTAAAAAAATGCGGTTTTAATAAAATTGATTTATGCAGTCTATTTGAGGATTCCTGTAATAATAAAAAATTCAGCTGTGAAATTTCATCTGATGAAGGTTGTAAAATAATAAATCACTTAAAAAAGATTGAAGAAAATAGTTCTGCGGAAAATAATGAGTTTGTTTTAGAAGATTATTCTCTGATTCTTGATATTCTAAACATTGTGCAAAAAAATTATATTTCCAATTCAAAAATTACAAATCAAATTACTGTAAATAGCGGAATGTATAAGGTTCTTCATTTTATAAATGAACATTTTACGGAAAATATTTCTATTAATCAGTTAAGCAATTTATTTAATATGTCCGAATCAGCCCTTTCACATGAATTCAGAAAATATTCTAATAAGAGTGTTTATGATTATATTCTGTACAAAAGGATTATTAAGGCAAAAGAACTTCTGCTTTCAGATTTAAGTTTAACTCAGATTGCTCTTGAATGCGGTTTTAATGATTATTCAAACTTTTTGCGTGTATTTAAAAAGTTCTCTAATTGTTCCCCTAAGGAATACAAGAAAAAATTATTGTAAAAAAAATCCGCGTGATGTTTTATCACACGGATTATAAAAAACCTAACGTTTTTTCTTACTTGGATTTACAGAACTATTCTGCTTTATTTTCTTTTGTAGAAGCAAGAAAATTGTAGCAAAGAGCTGCTAAAGCACCACCTGCAAGTGGAGCAACAATAAATACCCATACATTTTTAAGAGCATCGCCACCAACTAAAAGAGCAGGTCCAAGACTTCTTGCAGGGTTTACAGAAGTTCCAGTCAATGGAATACCAAAGATATGAACCAAAACTAAAGTAAGACCAATTACAATACCTGCAACCGAACCATTTGAATCTTTAGATGTAACACCAAGAATTGCAATTATAAAAACAAAAGTCAATACAACTTCTGCAAGTAAAGAAACCCAGATTTTTCCTTCATAAAGAGCGTTTGTTCCAAGACCAGAATCAAATCCAACAAAAACACCAAGCAAAGCAGCACCAGCAAGTGCACCAAGACACTGAGCAAGTATATAACAACAGAAATCTTTTACAGAGATTTTTTTGCTGATAAGCATTGCAATAGAAACTGCTGGATTAATATGACATCCAGAAACATTTCCAATTGAGTAAGCCATAGCCACAATAACAAGACCAAATGCCAAAGCTGTAATAAGATGACCAACAGTAGCAGGAGCACACTGAGAAACAACAGCAGCACCACAACCAAAGATAACTAATACAGCAGTACCAATAAATTCTGCGACGTATTTTTTAATAGAATTCATTTTTATCCTCCAAAATAATTCTAACTACTAAAATGCATTATAGTAAATGATTTGCTGATTTACAATGAAAGATAAAATAAAAAATCCCCCTATTCACCGAAGTGCGAGCGATGCACCAGCGGGCAAGTTCCCACAGTACCTATTCGTTCAGTGAACATTTCTTACGGGGACGGTGAGAGGATCGAACTCCTGACATGCTCTAATAGGGAATCCGTTAAAAAAAATAGCGGCAGCTATTTTTTAGGATTCTCCTATCTCCCGCTCTGAACGAGTTTACGAGTGAGGTCGTAGAATGTCGGAAATCGAAGTATTCTATTACCAGAAGCTCATTCATTTTCCGTTACTTCGATTGTTCATTTACAAAGTAAATGAACACACTTTCCGTGAATGCCTGTTCCAAACCAATTCCCCGTTAAAACAAAAACGGCACT
>JAKSTK010000026.1 GCA_024402615.1 Treponema sp. | reverse complement strand
AGTTTGATTATTCTTCTGTTCAGTGTATATGGGCGCTGAAAAAACTGGGTTATGAGGTTGCAATTATAAACAACAACCCGGAAACTGTTTCTACTGACTTTGACACTGCTGATCGTCTTTATTTTGAACCTCTTACTCCTGTGGATGTAATGAATGTTCTGGCTGTAGAAAAACCTCTGGGAGTTGTAGTTGCTTTCGGCGGTGGAACAGCTATTAAACTGGCAAATTATCTGCATTCGCAGGGGGTAAAAATCCTTGGTACTTCAGCAGATGCAATTGATCTGGCAGAAGACCGCGAACGATTTGAAGAGTTGTGTGAAAGATTGCAGGTAAATCGTCCAAAAGGTCTGACTGTTTTGACTGAAGTTGAAGCTCTGGAAGCGGCTCAGAAACTGGGTTATCCGGTTTTGATGCGTCCTTCGTATGTTCTTGGCGGTCAGAACATGATTATTGCCCGATCAAGTGCTGATATTAAAGAGTACATGAAAATTATTCTTGCCCAGAAAATTGAAAATCCGATTTTAATTGATAAGTACATGGAAGGTATGGAACTGGAAATTGACTGTATCTGCGACGGAAAGGATGTTTTGATTCCTGGAATTATGCAGCATGTTGAGAGAACTGGTATTCACTCTGGCGACTCAATTGCTGTTTATCCGACCTGGTCATTTACTCCGGAAATGGAAGCTGAAGTTGTTAAAAAATCTACTGATATGGCACTGGCTTTAGGTACTCAGGGGCTGGTAAATATTCAGTGGCTCTTTTATAACGGTCAGTTGAATATTATTGAAGCTAACCCTCGTTCATCGCGAACTGTTCCTTATTTGAGTAAGGTTACTGGTGTCCCAATGGTTGAGCTTGCTACCCGAGCAATGCTTGGAGAAAAAGTAAAAGATATGGGTTATGGAACTGGTTTGTATAAGGCAAAGAATTATTATGCTGTAAAGGTTCCTGTTTTCAGTTTTGAAAAATTAATGGATGTAGATACTCATCTTGGTCCAGAAATGAAATCTACCGGTGAAGTTCTTGGAATTGCACCAACAGTTGAAGAAGCAATCTATAAAGGAATGCTGGCTGCGGGCTGGAAAATGATTCATCCAAGTCAGAAAAAAGATGCGTCTATTTTGTTTAGCGTTCGTAATTCTGATTTACCTGAACTGCCTGAACTTGCCAGAAAATTCTACAATATGGGCTTTAAATTGTATGCTACTACGGGAAATGCTTCGGTTATTGAACGTTCTGGTATGGAAGTAACTGCAGTTGCAAAAGTTCATGAAAACTACAACGACAACGTTATGACTCTGCTGGAAAGCGGCAAAATCGATTATGTTTTGTCTACTTCGGCAAAAGGCCGCGATCCTGTTGCTGAATCGGTAAAACTCCGCCGTCTTGCAGTTGAACATGATATCGACTGTTTTACAGCAATCGACACTGCAAATGCTATGGCTGACTGTCTTGCAAGCAAGTTTGATGTAAATAATCTGTGTTTAGTGGATATTAACGGAAATTTGTAAACAAAAGGGACAGAGTAATTTGATTGAAGGGCTGTTCGTCGAACAAAAGGGACAGAGTAATTTGTTTTTTCTGGAGATTCGGTGAAAAAACGGAATTGTTAAAACAAAAGGGACAGAGTAAAATGAATTTATATGAAAAAGTTCATTTTACCTGCCCTGATGCTGGCCCTTTTTGAATCAATTGCTGTTCTTTTATGGCTCACAAAAAACAATTTTTTCTTTTTTATTAATTTCAGTTATATTGGATTCTCAATTTTTCTTGGACTTCTTCTGTTTTCTCTGAATTTCAAACAAGCAAGACGAGTAACTCAATTACTTGTTGGTCTTTATATGTTATTTTTTCTAGGTTTTTTCAATCGGGAAAATATGCAGATTGAGGGCTTCTGGTATTATCTTTTCACAGGAAGCTTTCAAGCAGCTGTAATCCACTATGCAGTAGCAAAAATTGCGGGTCCATTATTATTTGGACGGGGATGGTGTGGATATGCCTGCTGGACTGCTATGGTTTTGGATTTTCTACCATACAAAATCCCTCAATCCCCAAGAAAAAAAATCGGATGGATTCGCTATATCGTCTTTGTACTCTCCTTTATTTTTGTTGCAGCTTTATTTTTAGTTCATGTTACAAATATTGAAAGAATTATGTTCTGGTCATTTTTAATCGGAAATGTAATTTATTATGTTTTGGGAATAATTTTAGCTATAGTGTTCAAAGATAATCGGGCTTTTTGTAAATATATATGCCCTATCACAGTTTTTTTGAAACCGATGAGTTACTTTTCCCTTATGAGAATACATTGTGATTCAAATAAATGTGTTTCTTGTGGAAAATGCAAGACAGTTTGTCCTATGAATGTTGATATGACCGATAATTCGCGAAATAGAAAAAATGGCACAGAATGTATTCTTTGCAATGAATGTACAAAAATTTGTCCTAAAAAGGCTTTATAATAAAAAAGAGGTTTAAAATGGAATGTTCGAATGTTGATTTTCATCCAAATCCAATTGTAAAAAATATTTACACTGCGGATCCTGCTCCTATGGTTTCTGGTGACACACTGTATCTTTTTACAACCCATGATGAAGATAAATTAATTAATAATTTTTATACAATGTTTGACTGGCGATGTTTTTCTACAAAAGATATGGTTAATTGGAATGATCATGGAGTGGTTTTCTCTCTTGATGATATTGAATGGGCTGATGACAGAGCCTGGGCACCACAATGTGCAGAACGTAATGGAAAATTCTATCTGTATTGTCCTGTTCACAAGAAAGATGGAGGAATGGCAATTGCCGTTGGGGTTGCTGACAGACCAGAAGGCCCATATAAAGATTTAGGATATCCTTTGATTGATGAAGGTGACTGGAATGATATTGATCCTACGGTTTTTATTGATGATGACGGCCAGGCTTATCTCTACTTTGGAAATCCTGAATTGCGCTATGTATTACTAAATGAAGATATGATTTCATACAACAAAGAAGTCGGAATCCAGAAAATTCCTATGACAATCGAATCCTTTGCAAAAGGAAGCCACATGACTGGCACTTCCTATGGTGAAGGACCCTGGTTTTATAAAAGAAACGGGCTTTACTACATGGTTTATGCCGCATTTGCAGAAGGTGAAAAACGTAATGAACATTTTGCCTATTCCACTTCAAAATCACCGACAGGTCCATGGATTTATGGTGGTGTTTTGATGGAAGAAAGCAAATGTTTTACAAATCATCCTGGAATTGCAGACTTTAAGGGAAAATCATACCTTTTTTATCATAACGATATGCTTCCTGGCGGTAGTTTATTCCATCGATCGGTGTGTGTGACAGAGTTCCAGTATAACGAAGATGGATCAATAAACACTGTGAGTATGAGTGATGGAGTGAAGAAGGCGGAGGAAACAAAAGGGACAGAGTAAACCAACTAAAAAAGCTTCTCTTATAACATAAATATACAAAAGGGACAGAGCAATATATGTACACAAAAAACTCTATCCCTTTTTTATTTCCGGATTTTTTACTTTTTCTGTTGGTTTTCTGCTCTTTTGTCTGAAATTTTTATGCTTCAGCAACAATCCAGGCCATAATTCCTGTAATTCTAGAAATTGTCCTGATAGAAAGCCCTGCATTTCGCAGCAATCTGACTTTTGATTTGATTTTTTCCAAAGGAAGATCTGGAGGTATAATAGGAGTCTTACTTTTTAGTAATTTAGTTATTTTACAAATCTTATATTGCTCTTTTTCAGAAGGCCGCAATTCGATATCTATACATTCCGCCTCTACTATTTCATTAACGAATCTATATAAATTATCAACACTACCAAAATATTTTTCAGGAATTCCTGATGTAATAACTTTACTTTTTGCTCTATATTCACGATAACTGCTCCATTTATAATCAATTTTTTTACTTAGTCCGGCATTAACTGGATTTTGAAGAATATATCGGAATACAGTTTTGTAATAGACATCATCTAAAATAGGTTCACTTATAAATCTATCTTGAAATAGATGTCCAACTCTATCATACTTTTTATTAAAATATCGTGCATAAACAGAAGTAAGTGTCTGCATAAAAGATGAAACTTTTGTGTATGGATCCTTTATTAATAAATGGAAATGATTATCCATTAATGTATAATCATGAAATTCAATATTGTATTTATTTCCATATTTAGTCATTAATGAAATAAACATTTCTCTGTCTGAGTCATCATAGAATATGTTTTGTTTGTTAACTCCACGATTAACTATATGATAAAGTCCAGTCTGTGAATAAATTCTTCCAATGCGCATTTTATCTCACTATATATATAGTCAAAAATGATAAAAATTCTGCAATTTTTTTAAAAAATTTTTTAAAAATTTTTCAGAATACTCTGTCCCTTTTGTTCGTAAACAAAAGGGACAGAGTATTCTGAAAAAAAAGGCTGACTCTTCCGAGTCAGCCCAGCTTTGAAGGAATATGTTAATTAATAATTAGTCTCTCGCAGCAATTACAGCACATGGTCCAGGACCATCTGTTTCTTTGTCATAATCATACCAAATACGGAGATTACAATCTGTTGATTCAGCTCCGATATCGATTACGTATGTTTTTGATACTTCGAATACTTCACCAGCTTTGATGTCTCTTGCAATTACAATTGCATCTTCATCATCTGGATTGTTGATCATAATTCTCCACCAACCTACAGAAGCAGAGTGATCAACTGGCATACATTTAAGTACAGGAATATCACGGTCAGCACGTCCTCTCCAAGTAACAACAAGTGTATCACCTGGCTCTGGAGCATCTTCAAGAAGTGACTGGTAAGAAACATCAGCCTGATAATTTTCGATTTCAGACATAATCTGAACACCGTTTACCCATGGGTGACCTGTTACGATATTACAGAATGCAGCAATTTCGTTGATGTTGATATTAATTGTTTTTGGACCAGTTGCAATTGCATCTGCTGGAAGTTCTTTCAATACATCAGTTGTTTCAACGCCTTCTACATCATAGAGAGTAAATTCAGCTGGAGCACCAACTTTTGCATAACCTTCTTTAAGGAAGTCTTCATTATCATAAGTGATATAAGCTTTGAATTCGCCTTTAACGCTATTTACCAAAGTAATATCTTTTGAACCTTCATAGATTTCACCAGCTTTTACGTCAAGAATTACAGCAAAGTCATCCTGAGCAAGTTCGAGCCAGTAGTTTACAGTTGGGTCAATCAAAGAAATCTTTACAAGTGGAATGTCAATGTTAGAAGAGAATTTCCAGTACATGTGAATTACATCACCAGCCTGTGGCTTATCTTTCTTGATGAAATTAGTAAAGTTACATGCTGGATCACTCTGATAGTTAGGTCCATATGTATTGAATGGGATATTGATTGTTGTACCTGTTGTAGATTCAGCCAAATCAATTGTATATTCTCTTGGATGTGTAGAAGCAGCACCACTATTAGCACTATCTTTTGAAGCACAACCTGAGAACAAAACAGCAGCAGCTAATACGAGAGCTGCAGGAATAATAAATTTTTTCATTCTAGTCCTCCTGAATGTTAAAAAAATCCTAACATCGAAAAATTAATAAAAATATCAATAAATTCGGTTGAATACAACAATTTTCGCCCGAATATAATAATATTTACGGGTTTTTGTAATATTCTAAAAAATCTATACTATTTATAACTATTTTTTTTCTACATACAGAAACAAAACTGATTTAATATAGATGATATGGAATACACATCAAATTCAGATAAAATCACCAGAGATTATTTTGATTCTCTTTTATTGGAAAGCCGTTACCTGGACAGCGATACACCTACAACAAAATATGAACTGTTCGGACGAACTTTTGACACACCGATTATGACAGCCGCTCTCTCCCACTTGGGAAATACAGCTCCAAACGGAATGATTATTTACGCAGAGGCTGCAGCAAAAGCAAATGCAGTGCATTGGGTTGGAATGGGCGATGATAAAGAACTGGAAGACATAGTTGCAACAGGCGCCGCTTCAATCAAAATCATTAAGCCACATTTAGACAACAAGGAAGTTTTCAGAAAGATAGAACACGCTGTTAAGACAGGTTGTTTTGCAGTTGGAATGGATATCGATCACTCATTTAAGGTAGATGGCACTTATGATGAAGTACTGGGCCTTAATATGAAACCAAAAACCACAGAAGAACTAAAAGATTTCGTTCAGGCAGCAGGAATTCCTTTCATTGTAAAGGGTGTTCAGAGTCCAAAAGATGCAGAAAAATGTCTTAAAGCAGGATGTGCCGGAATTGTAGTATCTCATCACCACGGAATGATGAATTACTCTGTCCCTCCTGTTTATATTTTACCAGAAATCCTCTCCGCAGTTGGCCATCAGATTCCAGTTTTTGTTGATTGCGGTATTGAAAGCGGTATGGATGCCTACAAAGCTCTTGCTCTCGGTGCTTCTGCCGTTTCTGTCGGCCGTCATCTCATGCCACTTCTGAAAAATGGTGCCGATGCCGTTGCTGATCGCATTCTGCAGATGAACAGCGAACTTTCCGGCGTTATGGCACGAACAGGAGTAAAAGATTTATCTCAGATGGATCCTACCGTTATTCATCATAGAAATTTCTAGGAAGTTCCCCTTCGGGTCGGGGGTTCCACACTTCGCTAACGCTCATCCGCTTCGCGCCTAAGGTCGCTGCAGTGGACTGCTTCGCAGGTGTTCCATCCCCTAACTCAAAATAACTAAGGAGTAAAAAATGAGACTTGGCATTTCATCAGGATTAAATCATAACGGTCCAGAAGATTGGGCTGCAAAGCATAAATCATTAGGTTTAGGCTGTGTAAATTTTCCCGTAACATATGAATCAGGCCGCGATACGTACATGGCTTATAAAACCGCAGCCGATAAAGCCGGATTAATTATTGCTGAAGTAGGAGTCTGGCGAAACACATTGGCAAAAGATCCTGCAGAACGAGACAAATGGATAGAATATGCAATCAATCAGTTAAAAATAGCTGATGAAATTGGAGCAAAATGCTGTGTAAATGTTGCCGGGACTCCTTATGGACCTCGCTGGGATGGAGGATACCGTGAAAATTTCAGTGAAGAAGCTTGGGACATGACTGTAAAAATGGTACAGGAAATTATCGATACAGCAAAACCAAAAACTGCAAAATATTCTATAGAATCAATGCCATGGATGATTCCAACAGGCCCCGCAGAATATGCAAAACTCATTGAAAAGGTAAACCGCTCTGAATTTACTGCTCATCTTGATGTAGTAAATATGATTACTAGTCCAGAACGCTATTTCTTTAACGATAAATTCCTAAAAGAATGTTTCACAACACTCAAAGGCCAGATCCACAGCTGCCACTTAAAAGATATTAATCTCAAAGAAGAATACACTTTCCAGCTTCAGGAATGTGCCTGCGGACAAGGGACTTTGAATATCGAATTATTCGCAGAACTGGCAACCACCGAAAATCCTGACATGCCAATGATTATCGAACACCTCAATACTGATGAAGAATATATCAGCAGTATCAAATATGTTCAAAACAGACTAAAACTATAAACAAAAGGGACAGAGTAAATTGTCAAATCCGACAAAATCAAACAAAAGGGACAGAGTAAAATATGAAAAACCGATTATTTGAAACTTATAAAGACTATTTCAGATTGGGAGCTGCCGTTTCTGGAATCTTTTATGATTATGAAGGCTTTTTAGAAAAGCGCCAGAAGTTTATTGAGTTCATGAAAAAGAATCCAAGACCTGTCGGAATGCCAGAATGGAAAATGGAAGAACCTCCAAAAGGCCCATTTCTCGATTCAGAAATCCTCAAACAGCATTTTAATATTGTAGTTGCAGAAAATGACACAAAACCGGGAAATATGAATCCAGCTGAAGGAGTTTATAACTTCGAAAGTGCAGATAAATTCATAAAGATGGCAAAAGAAAACGGTCAGGATATACGCTGGCACACTTTACTGTGGCATAGTCAGGCTGCAGAATGGATGTTCAAAAATCCAGATGGAACCGATGTTTCTAAAGAAGTTCTGGAAGAAAGAGTAAAAAACTACATTTTTACAATCGGAAAGCGTTACAGTAAAGATATCTGCTCTGTAGATGTTGTAAATGAATGTATCTCTGATAAAAAATTTACTCTCCGTGATGAAGAAGATCATTCAAAGTGGTTAAAATTCATGGGTCCTGACTATGTTGATAAAGTTTTTCGCTGGGCAAAAGAAGCATTCCCTAATTCCAGTCTCGTAATAAACGATTACAATCTGGAAACAATCCCTGGTAAAAGAGAAGGAATGTATAATTTGGTAAAAGGAATGCTTGAAAGAGGAGTTCCTGTTGATACTGTTGGTTTACAGATGCACATCAATATGGAAAATCCCCCAGTAAGTGAGATTGAAAAAACAATTGAGCTTTATGGCAGCCTCGGATTAAATGTAATTGTCACAGAAATGGATGTTTCTGTTTACAAAGATTTTCAGCCAGGAAAGGAATCAGAATCAAGAAAGGAATATACACCTGAACTTATGGAAAAACAGGCCCAGCGTTATGCAGAAATTTTTGAATGTTTCAAAAAAGAAGCAAAAGCCGGTATTCTGAAGGATGTAATTCTTTGGGGAATCACAGACCGATTCAGCTGGAAAAACAATTTCCCAGTTCCAGGCCGCACCGACGCCCCATTACTGTTTGATACAGAAGGAAAACCAAAACCAGCTTTTAATAAATTGCTGAAACTATAAGCCACAATCCTGTGAGTTAAAACAAAAGGGACAGAGTAAATTGTTTTTTTTACAATTTACTCTGTCCCTTTTGTTTAATCTGCAGTTTTATACAGCATACTCGGTCTTCCACCTGTACTGTAATTAATATCTTCTACGATAATTTTTTCCTGAACCAGATAATTTAAATAATTTCTGACTGTTACTACAGAAATGCCTAACTGTTCAGCCACCATATCAACTGAATTCCATGAGGAATTTTCTTTAAAATAATTTTGTATAAGTGAAAGAGTATTTTTCTGAATACCTTTAGGAAGCTTTTTCTGTACATTTACAATTGAAGAATCTGTTTTTTCTTTAGTAGAAATCAATTTATCAATAACGCTTTGATCAATTATTTGATTTTCTTCAAAAACTTTCTTTTTTGACAGGAACTTTTCAAGAGAAACATTAAATCTCTCATATGCAAAAGGCTTAATAAGATAATCAAGAACCCCCAGGTGCATTGTACTTTCTATTGTTGTAGTATCATTAGCTGCAGTAACCATAATTACATCTGAATCTATTTTTTTATCACGGATTTCAGTAAGAGTTTCAATTCCATCCATGACCGGCATGTATACATCCAGTAAAATTAAATCCACTTGATTTGTTTCAAGAAACTTAAGCGCTTCCTGACCATTTTTACATGAACCTGCAATCATAAACTCTGAATTTTTGCGGACATACTGCTCATTAATCATTGCAACCATGGGATCATCTTCAACAATTAAAACTTTGTAACTCATATCTGCATCCTATTTTTGTAAAAGTACCATAAAACAAGTTCCAATATCAACTTGAGTCTCAAAGGAAATTTTTCCACCAAGACTTTCAATCAACTGTTTAGAATGATATAGTCCTATTCCCCTGCCAGTCCCTTTAGTTGAAAAGCCATTATCAAAAATCTTATCTTTGATTTCTTCTGGAATTCCAGGACCTGTATCTTTTACCGTAATCAATAATTCATCAGGCTTTGTATAGACTCCAAACTGTAATTCCTTTTCTGAATCTAAAGAATCCATATTCATAGCATCAAGTGCATTATCTATCAAATTTCCCGTAATAGTAACCAGAGCTTCTGAAGGAACTACCACATCTTCTGCACAAAAACGGGACCCTTCTTTTATAGTAAATTTTACATTACATTCTGAAGCTCTTGCAATTTTTCCTACAATAAGAGCTGCCAGAGAAGGATTTTCTATACAATTCATCACTTTACTGATTGTTTCACGCTGAATGATAGAAATATTCTCTATATAGGAAACCGCTTTATCATATTCACCAATCTGAACTAACCCAAGAATTACATGAAGCTTATTTGTAAAATCATGATTATTTGCCCTCATGGAATCTACAAGGAATTTTGTACCCTCAAAATCCTCCGTAAAAACCAGAAATTCTTTCTTAATTCTCAAAAAAATCACTTTTGAAAAAGAAACTTCTATTATGATTGCGGCCACAAGAACAATTAAAAACATAACCAGTAATCGTAAAGTAACTTGCATAATAGAAACTTTCAGACGAATTGTCATAATAAAACCACAATAATGACCTTTTTCGTCAGTTATTGCTGAATAAGTTCGGCGTTGTGGTCCAGAAGGGCCTATGCTGTTTTCTGTATAATAATCTGATTTATGTGATGCAAAATCTGGAAGATTTCCATCATAACGGGTATTAATCAATTCATGATTTGTGTGATAAATACGGCTATTATTAATATCGACAATAGATACAACATCAACATCCGACAAATCCCGAACGACTGAATCCATATATCTGGTCAAATCTTCCTGGGAATAGTCTTTTGTAAAGTTATAAAGGCGGGTAATCAATTCAGCAGTATTCTGCAGATTCTGATTAAAAATTTTGTTGTTTGACTTGATGTTAATAAAAACACCACCAAGACTTAAAAAGATAGAAATCGAAATAATGAGAATTAATTGAGTTATCTGAATTTCTTTGCGAATTAAGTTCAAATTCCCTAATTCTTTTCTCTTCATAGAAGAAATATATCATATTTACAATTTTGGAACGACCTTTTGAAAGTAAAAAAAAATTCATTCAGAGTAATTTTTTATTTATCTTAAAAAAATTATTACGAATCTTATAAAAAGTATTTTTTTTCTTTGTAAAAATTGTTGATTTTTTTAATTCCGCTAAGATGTAGCCATAAAGACAAGGACAAAAGTCCTTCACAGGAGATTAAAAAATGAATTTAGCACATCTTTTTGAAGCAACAATGCTGGTATGTTTTGGTTTTTCATGGCCATTAAATGTTATTAAAGCTTATAAAGCAAGAACAGCAAAAGGGACTAGTCTTGCATTTATCCTTTTGATTATTACAGGTTATATCGCCGGTATTTCTGCAAAAATGATTAATCATCAGTACAACTATGTTCTTGTTGTTTACTTCCTTAATCTTGCAATCGTAATGACAAATATTTTTGTTTACATCAGAAATAAAGCCCTGGACAGAAAAGCCGCAAATAAAAAATCAGAAACAATAACAAAACTTAATATATCAGAATTAGCTGAAGCACAGGAGGAAAATATGCTTAACTACTCAAACTCTTTAGATGAACTTATTAATAAAACATCAACCAGAAAAGAAAATGAAAACGGTGTTATTCTTCTTGGGGGAACTCTTGATGAAAAAATCCCTGTTGCAGAACTTGCAGATAACTTCAGTTTCACTTTCGACATTTACAACAAAAGTTCAGCAGGCCTTTCAATCAGTAATGCAGTTGAATACTTTGAAAAGAATATTTCATCTCTTGTTCCAGAAGGAATTCTTGTTCACCTTGGTGATTCAGATATTTCTCTCTTCCAGAATGATTCCACAGCCTTTGATAATTACTATCTCAGTCTGATTGAAAAAATTAAAAATACAAATAGCAAATGCCGTATTGCTTTAATTTCTGTAAACAATCCTGCAAAAGAAAAAACAATTGCGCTTCTGAATGCTCATATCAAAGCAATTGCCGATACTTCAAAAGCAGTTTTCATAAATCTTGATAATTCAAAACTCTGGAATCCGGAAGCAACAAAAGCTTCTGTGGATTTTGCTTACAGTATGGGGCTTAATATCAGAAAACCATTAAGAGATGTTGCTGAAATCCTCTACAGTTATGCTTATAACAACATTAAAGCTAATGCAGAAGAAACTATGGTTGGTTAAAGAATCGTTCTGAGTTAATCTTGAACTGTAAGTTAAAACAAAAGGGACAGAGTAAATTGTTTTTACAATTTACTCTGTCCCTTTTGTTTTTCCTATTTATGCTTTACAATTTTGTAAATGAAAATTACAAAAAAAGTATTGTTTATAGCTTCCTCTGTTTTCTTCTTTCTTGTGATTCTTGGTATTATCGTTTTCTCTTTACTGTCCTTCAGGAAACAAACTCCCGTAAAAAACAGCGAACCTGCTGCACGATTAATCCTTGGTTTTTCACAAATCGGCTCGGAAAGTGCCTGGCGAACTCAAAATACCAGCTCTATTTTTGAAGCCGCTAAGAAAAATAATATTCAGATTCTTTTTGATGATGCCCAGCAAAAACAGGAAAATCAGCTTAAAGCAATTCGTTCTTTCATCGTATATCAGGTTGACGTAATTGCCTTTGTTCCTATTGTTGAAGATGGCTGGGACAATGTACTTAAAGAGGCAAAAGAAGCAGGAATTCCCGTTATTATTGTAGACCGCCGTATTAATGCAGACGAATCAATGTATGCAGGTTTCCTTGGAGAAAATGGATTCCTTGAAGGCTGTAATGCTGCCAAATTCCTTATGGAAAAAACTAAAAACCGCGATTCAATAATCAATATTCTGGAATTGTCAGGAACGGAAAATTCTTCTGTTGCAACAGAACGTGCAAACGGCTTTAGAAGTGTAATTTCAACTGATGATCGTTATCAGATTATTCACTCTATCGACGGCGACTTCCTCCGTTCCCGTGGTAAAGAAATCATGGACAACATTGTTAGAGAAAACGGTGGTCTTAAGCTCAAAAATCAGAAAATTGATGTTATTTACTCTCATAACGATTCTATGACTTTAGGATTACTCGATTCCCTCGAAGAAAACAAAATCTCTCATTCCAATACAATCATCATTTCTATTGATGCCGAACAGAAATCTATTGATGCTCTTACTGCCGGCCGACTGAATTGTGTAATTGAATGTAATCCAAATCTTGGTCCAACATTAATGAATCTGGTTATGGATATTCACGACGGCAAACAAATTCCTCGTGTAACTTACATGGAAGAGCAGGTATTTACCGAAAACGATGATTTTTCTCTCTACACTCCAAGAGGCTATTAATTTATGAATAAACCGGCAAAGGCTAAAAGCTTAAAGAAAAATCTTCAAATTTCATTTCTTTTTATCATTGCAATAATGATTATCCCAACAATTTATTCTCTTTTAGCCCTTCAGTTCCACATCAAACAATATGACGAAATTATCACTAATGTAAGTGAAGCCAACCGCATGAATCTTATTGCAGAAAATGAGATTCCTACCCGCCTGTGGAATATTGTTTGTGGTAAACAGTCATTCAAATCAGACAGTCCCTATATCCTTATTGATGAATTATTCTCTGGTATTTCCAGCATTCAGGAAAGGACAAAAAACGGCCGTAATACAGAAGGTCTGGAAGTTGCTCAGCGTGCCTGTACTACTTTATTGCGAAATGTTGCCATTCTCCAGCAGGACATGGACAATGGAAGTACCGTTACTCAAAATGAAGATTCTCTGGAAGAAATCAGAACTATCACAGCCCTTTTTTCAGACATTATTCAGGATTACATTATTTCCGAAATTGAAAGTGCAAATATCACCAATGAAAGCATTCGAAAATCTTCTCTGGTTGTTACTATCCTGCAGATTGTCATTATTGTTTTTTCACTTTTAGTTGCAGTAAACAGTTATTTTTCTTTTGAAACCAGCTTTGGAAAACCTATGGAAAATCTTCAGCAGCTTTCCACAGAAATTTCTCAAGGTCACCTGACTGCCCGTACAACTGTACCAAATGTAAAAGAACTTACTCCTTTGGCCGAAAACATGAACCTCATGGCCGAACAGATTGAACTCCTTATCCAGAAAAATATTGAAGAACAGAAAAACTTCCAGAAAGCAGAAATGAAGGCGCTTCAGGCCCAGATTACTCCTCACTTTCTGTACAACACTTTTGATACAATCATCTGGCTGGCAGAAGAAGGCGATACAGATAACGTTGTAAAAATCACTAAGGCCTTTTCAGAATTCCTCCGCATTTCTCTCAGCCGCGGTCATGAATGGATTACAATTCAGCAGGAACTGGATCATATCCGAAATTATCTTACAATTCAAAAAATCCGCTATTCCGAAATCATCAACTACGAAATTAAAGTAAATCCTGATTTAAACGATTTTAAAATCATTAAGCTGGTGCTTCAGCCACTGGTCGAAAATGCAATTTATCACGGTTTAAAAAATAAACGCGGCCGAGGACATCTTACTGTGTCAGTTGATTTTGAAGATGATTCCCACAAATTCATTAAGTTTTCTGTAGAAGATGACGGTGCGGGCTTTACTCCAGAACGACTGATTGAAGTTCAACAGGAGATGCAGTCTGATACTAATTCGGAACAGCTTTCTTCTGTTTATGGTCTTTACAATGTAAATAAAAAACTTAAACTTTATTATGGTGAAAATTCTCACGGTTTGATAATTCAAAGTGAATATAAAAAAGGAACTGTTATTTCCTTTGTAATTCCATGCGTAACAGAGACAGAAAATGTATAGCGTATTTTTAGTTGATGATGAACCTATTGTATTAGATGGTATCCGCTCAAAAATTGATTGGGAAAGTTCGGGCTTTACTTTTGCCGGTGAAGCAACTGACGGCGAAATTGCCCTTTCTATGATTCTTGAATTAAAACCAGATATTCTTATTACAGATATTAAAATGCCATTTATGGACGGACTCCAGCTGGCAGAAACAATCAAGAAAACCCAGCCATGGATTAAAATCATTATTCTTTCTGGTCATGATGAATTTGATTACGCAAAAAAAGCTATCTCCATCGGAATTGAAGATTATCTCCTTAAACCATTTACTTCTGAAGATGTTCTTACTGCCCTTAAAAAAGCAGCTAAGCATATCGATCAGGAAAGAACTCAATTATCAAACATCTCCCGAATGCAGGAAGAACTTAAATCACGCAATAAACTTATTCAAAAAGAATTCCTGAATAATCTGGTTCACGGTTCTGCAGATATGTCTAATCTCATGAATAAATGTAATGAACTGGGAATAAATCTTATTTCCCGCTATTACAAGGTCATGATAAGTAAAATCGAAAGTCACACTGGAAATATTCAAAATCAACAGGCTGCCTGCTCTTTACTGAATTCTTACTCTTCTTCCTGGGAACAAACCGTTTCGTTTTTTCATCACTCAAATCAGCTGGTTTGTATTTTTAAAGGTCAAACAAAAGAAGATCTTGATGAAAACACTTACAGCATTGCCGAAACAATTGAGCACATTGCCAGCCAGAATCCAGACTGTTATGCGTTAACTTCTATTGGTCTTACAATCGAACACCTTTCCGACCTGCCTAACTCTTACGATGAAGCAAAACGCAATCTGGAGCTTCCTGCACAAAAAAATGAAAGCCGCATTATCAGTTCGGAAGATATTCAAACCAGTAATTCAAGCCTTATGGAATTAAAGGAAAACGATCCTCTTGTTGACCGCATAAAATACGCCAGCAAGAGTGATGTTTCGGCCATTATTGCGGAATCTATGGCTCTTATTAATAAAAATCCGGGACAATTCAGCGTTTTTGCTTCCTATATCCTTGTTGATTTGATTTTTGCTGTTTCTAAATTGATTGAACATCTTGGTGGAGATATTAAGGAAATTAATCCGGATATTGTAAAACGTAAGTTCGTTGATGATGCTGTTCAAAACGAGAAACTCTTTGTTCAGGCAATGGAAGATGTTCTGAATTTTACTCTGGAATACCGTGATTCTATTGATACAGGTCCTTACAACGAAATTATTCTAAAGGCAAAGAAATTTATTGATGAAAATTACGCAGACCAGAATACAACCCTGACTACTGTTGCCAGCGAAGTATGCCTGAGTCCTAACCATTTCAGTACAATTTTCTCTCAGAAGTGTAAAACTACATTTATTGAATATCTTACAAATGTTCGTATTGAAAATGCAAAAAGACTTTTGCGTGACAGCGAAATGAAAGGCTACGATATTGCCTACGAATGTGGTTTTAGTGATCCACATTACTTCAGCTATATATTTAAAAAGATCACGGGGCTTTCACCCCGTGAATATAAACTGAATACTAAAGACTAAGTTTTGCTTAACAGTTTACAATTAAGCAGCTTTGTTTCCCATTTTGCTCTTGCGAACAGAAAGGATAACGCTCTGTAAAAGAATGAAGAAACACAACATCAAACCAGTTGTGATTTTCTGCCACCATGGTTTTGTTAAACCTGCAGCAATTACAATTGTGTTGATTGTTTTCAATGACATTACACCAAACATTGTTCCCACTACGCTACCAACACCACCGGTAAGTAATGTTCCACCGATAATTGCCGAAGCAATAGCTTCCATTTCTGCACCATCAGCGTTTGAAGCGTTTCCTGCACCGGTATGGAGTAAGTAAACAAAACCTGCAATACCTGCAAGAAGTCCACAAATCACATAAGCCATAAAACGTGTTCTCTGAACATTAATACCAAGCATTAAAGCAGATTCTGCATTACCACCGATTGCGTAGAAGTTGCGGCCAGTACGAGTCCATTTCAAAACAACCCACATAATAATTACAACAAGAATCGCAATTACTGCACCAATTTCAAGATATGAAGGAATCCAGTTGCCATTACGGGCATAAGTTCCAACTCCAGGAATATTGATGTAAGCATCTTTCAGTTTAAGGAATACATCATTTGCTTTTGCAGTCACAGGGTTTACAGAAACGATTGTTGTCATACCTTTTGCAAAGAACATACCTGCAAGAGTTACAATAAATGGCTGAATCTTAAGGTAAGAAACAAGAAATCCCTGAACAATACCAAAAGCAAGACCAATTGCTAAAGCTACAAACAAAGCACCAACTACTGTTCCTGCATTGTTACCATATTTTTCCAGCATAACAACAGTTGTCATTGTAATAAGAGCAATCTGTCCACCAACCGAAATATCAATACCACCAGAAATCATTACCAGAGTAAGACCACAGGCAATAATGATTAAATAAGCATTATTGTTGAAAATGTTTAGGAACTGCTGTGGGTTTGTAAATCCACCGCCCCAGATAATCATGGCACCAATGTACATAATGAAGAATGTACAAATTGTAATAGTCAAAAGTAATGCAGTGTTAGAAATAGGCTGCTTAAACTTTTTAGCAAAAAATTCTGTAAATTTGTTACTCATATTATTTAGCCTCCACTGCAGCTTTTTTAGATACTTTTGATGCAATAAATTTTGCTGCTTTACCGAACCATTCTTTTACAACAGGTGATCCAACTACTACCAGAATAATAATTACTACAGCTTTATAAGCTTTAATATCTGTAGAAGATACTTTCATAGCATACAAAGTTGTTGTAAGTGCCTGGATAATGTAAGCACCAAGAATTGATCCGGAAAGTTTGAACTTACCACCACCAAGAGAGTTACCACCAATAGCAACCGCAAGAATTGCATCCATTTCAATATCCAGAAGGATTTTTTCATGGTTGATAAGACCAATACGACAAACATTCATTGAACCTGCCAGAGCAACACAAATACCCAAAATTACAAAAACAAGCATTTTCATAAAAATAGGATTAATACCGTTCTGTTTAGAAGCTCTTTCGTTGATACCAACCGACTGAATGTAAAGTCCCAGAGTTGTAAACTTAAGGAATACATTAATCAAGATAACAAACAGGATTACAATTAAGATTGGACTTGGAATTGGAATTCCTGGAATAAATCCACCTAAGTAACCAAGTAATGAACTTTCTACGTTTGGTGTAGCACCACCGTTAATCCAGTAAGCAATTGGACGACCGGCAGTAAACAGAATCAAAGAAGCAATCATTGGCTGAATGTTGAACTTAGCAATCAAAACACCATTAAACATACAGAAGATAACTGCAACGATACATGCACAAATAACACCTGCAAGAATTAATGGAACTGTAATATTATGTCCACGAAGAACTTTTACAAAAATACTTCCTGCAATAGCAGCACAGGCACCAACCGAAATATCCTGTCCTTTTGTGGCAGAAGTTACCAGAGTCATACCAATTGCAAGAATTACAAGTTCAGAAGCACCATTCAAAATACTGATCAAGTTACCAGTAAGAACTTTGTTTCCTAAGTTGTTTGTTTTAATACCAATAGAGAAGAAAGATGGATCTCTAATAAGGTTGAAAATAACCAGAATAACTAATGCAATTACCGGAATAATCAACTGTGAAGATGCAAATTTCTTAAGTTTACTAACAAAAACATTATTTTCACTCATTTTTATTTTCCTCCTGCAATAGTTTTCATGATACAGTCCTGTGTAAGCTGTTCATCTTTGAGCTGACCTACAATATTGCGGTCTTTCATTACTACAAGACGAGAGCAGACATTCAGCATTTCCTGAATTTCAGAAGAAATGAAGGTAACTGAAACACCTTCTTTAGAAAGTTTAAGTACCTGCTTCTGAATTTCAGTTTTTGTACCAATATCAATACCGCGGGTTGGTTCATCAAGAATTAAATACTGTGGATGTGTAAGAAGCCAGCGGGCAAGAATAACCTTCTGCTGATTTCCACCTGACAGTGATTTAATTGGAGTTTCCTGAGAAGCAGTTTTTACCTGCAGAAGTTTGATATATTCATCTGCGATTTTTTCTGCTTCGGCTTTTTTGAATGGATGCCAGAAACCTTTAAGAACCTGCTGAGCAAGAATCAGGTTATCGCGTACAGAAAGATCCTGAATGATACCGTCACCTTTACGATCTTCCGGCAGATAACCAATTCCATTCTTCATTGCATCTTTTGGTTTTGTGATTTTTACATCTTTTCCGTTCATCTTTACTTTACCGCCAGTTACACGGTCTGCCGCAAAGATTGCACGTACTGATTCTGAACGGCCGGAACCAAGAAGTCCTGTAAATCCGTTTACTTCACCTTTGTTAATGCTGAAATTGAATGGTTTTACACCTTCTGTAGAAGAAAGCCCTTCTGCTTCATAAACAACTTCAAAATCTCCATTATATTTACCGCGTTCTTCGCGCAATCTGGAAATATCATCAACCGCTTTACCAAGCATGGCAGAAACAAGTTCTACCTGTGGCATATCTTTTATTTCATATTCGCCAACCAGTTCACCGTTACGAAGAACAGTAATACGGTCACAAACTTCATATACCTGATCAAGGAAGTGGGTAATAAAAATAATACCTACTCCACGAGCTTTAAGATCTCTCATTAAAGAGAAGAGCAAACCTACTTCGCGTTCATCAAGAGAAGAAGTTGGTTCGTCAAGAATAAGAACCTTACAGTCCATATCAACAGCACGGGCAATAGCAACCATCTGCTGAACTGCAAGAGAACAGGTTCCCAACTGCTGGGCTGCTTTAGCCGGAATGTTTAATTTCTGCAAAATTTCATCGGCTTTCTTTTCCTGTTCTCGCCATTTAATAAAATGGTATTTTCCTCGTCCAATATACATATTTTCTGCAACTGTAAGATTTGGACAAAGAGTAATTTCCTGATATACAGTACTAATTCCTACATTTTGTGCATCTTGTGGAGATTTAATTGAAACTGGTCCTTCTTTTCCGTCAATTCTGATTTCACCAGAATCTTTTTCGTAAACACCAGTCAAACATTTTACAAGAGTTGATTTTCCAGCCCCGTTCTCGCCCATCAACGCATGAATTTCCCCTTTGCGAAGAGTAAAATCAACATTCTGGAGAGCCTTTACTCCAGGGAACTCTTTATAAATACCACGCATGGTTAAAACAATATTTTCATCCATTTTTAATTCCACCTGTGTATTTTTTAACTAAAAAAAAACGGCGTAAAGTATTGAAGCTTTACGCCGTCAAGTTATTCCCTACAAATTAGTCACCAAGACCGTAAGTGTCGATATCAGCCTGTGTAAGTTTAGCAGCGTCAAAACCTTTTTCTTCAGAGATAACTTTCTTTGAAGGAACGTTTCCAGTTTTGATCATTGTTTCGATTACAGCAGCCTGGAATGGTGAACACTGTCCATCATAGTTCCAGTTTTTAGCCAAGAGTTCGCGGAGAGCCCACTTGTTACAGTCGAATCCCATTACGATAACATCTTTTCCAACACCGTGTGTAATACCAGCTTCGTCGAGAGCAGCTACAGCACCTTTTGCCATACCGTCGTTTTCTGCATATACAACATTGAATTTTTCACCAGAGTTGATTACTGATTCAACAATTTTCTTTGCTTCAGCTTCGTCCCATGTAGCTGTCTGCTGAACTACTTTTTTCATTGTTCCAGCAGCGAATTCTGCATCAAGAGCACCTGTACGACCAATCTGAGCATCTGAACCCATAGCACCCTGGATATGGATTACATTGTATTCTGGTAAGTTCTGAGCTTTCAACCAAGCAACAGCTGTGTCACCCTGGTTAGCCATATCAGAAACTACAGCAGCTTCATAAAGATCTTCAGAAACGTT
>JAKSTK010000025.1 GCA_024402615.1 Treponema sp. | reverse complement strand
TATTGTGAAAAATATTCCGCTTCGCTTCACATTTTTCACAGGCTAAAGCCTAAAAACAAAAAAGCTGTGCTTCATTTTCTGGCACAGCTTTTTTTGTTTTATGCAGTTTTTTATGCTACATATGCTTCAAGTCTTCTTGCTCTTGTTGGATGCTGAAGTCTTGTAATTGCATGTTTTTCAATCTGACGGATGCGTTCTTTTGTAAGTTCACATTCATCACCAACTTCTTTAAGTGACATTGGTTTTGTTCCATTCAGACCATAACGCATTCTGATAACTTTAGCTTCATTTGGACGGAGAGTTTCAAGAACGTCATTGATTTCTTCATTCATTGACTGTTCAATAACTCTGTCTTCTGGACGACCATTTACCTGATCTTCGCAGAAATCAGCAACACAAGTATGATCACTGTCACCATTTTTAATTTCTGCATCAAGAGAAACCATATCTCTTGAAATCTGTACCATTTCGCGAACATGAGCAGGTTCCATATGGAGCATTTCACCAATTTTTTCATATTCTTCCTGTTCAGAAATGTTTCCAGAAACAGCCTTTCTTGCATGCTCAATTCTTACAAGTTCATTTGCTCTGTTCAAAGGCAGACGGATTGCACGGCTCTTTTCACTGATTGCTTTAAGAATTGACTGGTTAATCCACCATACAGCATACGAAATAAAGTGATATCCTTTTGAAACATCAAATTTTTCAATTGCTGTCAAAAGACCAATGTTTCCTTCGCTGATCAAATCTGTCAATTCAAGACCGTGATTCTGATATCCTTTTGCTACTTTTACAACAAAGCGGAGGTTAGAATTTACAATCTTATCTCTGGCAGCTTTGTTGCCGTGTTTTGCTTTTTCAGCAAGTTCAATCTCTTCTTCATGAGAGAGCAAAGGAATCTTATTAATTTCCTTCAAGTACATAGCTAAAACATTGTCATCATTTCTCATTGTAAAACCTCCGTTTAACTTTTATACTTAATATATAGCAAGTATTGTGCCAAGTGTAAAACAAAGTAAAAAAAATTGCTTTTTAATAATTTTTTTACCAGAAGTCAACAAAAAAGTGAGAAAAATGTATAAATTTGATCAGTTTTTAACTGAATTCCTTTAAAAAAATTAAAGGCTGTGAGTCAAATTTACTCACAGCCTTTAATACTATCTAAAAATGGGTCATTATGACTCACTTCCTGAACTTTCAACAGCTACTGTATCAGAATTTACCGTTTCTTTTTTTCTCAAAAGAATAATCAGAAGTAATACACAAAGGTAAACGACAACAATTCCCATAACAACAAAAGTCATCATTGTAGATTTTGCAGCCATACCAACAAGAATCAGCATTGGAGCCCCAAATACAATACCTGTTCCACTTCCCGAAACAAGATTATTTGCAGCAGGAGTCTGGAATTCAGGGTCAATTTCACGAACAAGAAGAATACCAGAACTGATTGTACCTGTAAGCATACCAAACATTGAAAGGAAAGCTTCTTCTGCATACTGACCGTAAAGTTTCTTTGTGATGAACTTAAGATAAACAAAAGTAACAATTCCACCTGCAATTACAGTAATGGCAAATGGTATCCACAAGCCTTTAAGATCAGAGAAATCAATGGCAGCAATACCACAAATAATCATAACATCAAAGAAGAAACCAGAAATACGGTTCAAAAGATAATTATTTGCATACTGACGTTTCATCAGTTTGCCTTTCTTAAGACCTTTCATAATCACTTTTAAAAGTAAAGCAAACAGAGAAGCAAAAATAAAGTTAAAGCCCCACAGCAAAGGTGAAAGCATATTTGCAACACCAGGAGCAGTCTTTGCAAGTAAAGTTGTAATGCCAAAAATTACACCAAAAGTAAAAATGTAAACCAGAAGAATCAATGCCATCTGGATGGAAAGCTTATCAATTGACTGAGAAATTGGAATTTCATTTGGATCCTGAAAAGTATCTACAGAGACAGAACCAGAAAGTTCTTCCGGTGATTTACGAACTATTTTTCCTCTTTTTGCCTGAACATTAAGATAAATAACACCAACAATACATGCACAAAGGAAACCTGCAGCTGCAATTGCCAGACCATAAGAATGACCACCGGCAAAACCAAGCTTTTCGTAAGTTGTACCAATATTATTTGCCTGTCCAGGTCCCTGACCATACCCCATTGGCAGGAGCATACCGGAAGCCTTAAACAAACCTGGCATAAAAGTGTAAGCCAGCAAAAGCGAAATAATCAGTCCGGTAATTGCCTGAACTAAATAGGTACTAACAATTAAAGCACCACTTCTAACTGCCGTTCCGACCTTACCATTGTCTTTCTGTTCTTTAGAAACACGAAGAGACAAAGCAATAAAACCAAGAGCAATTCCGTGATAAGTTACAACTTCAAGAAAGGTCTGATTTACTTCAATGATGTGAAGGTATTTAAAACCTAATAATAAAAATCCTGCCAGAACAGAAGTTGGAATCAGAGTTTTTTTAATAAATGGAATATGGCGCAATACAGTCGAAACAATAACAAGAATTGCAATAATTCCTGTCTGAATTATAAAGTTCCACACTTCCATAGATGAATAGTCCATACGAACCTCCTTTAGCCTTTAATAATAGTCCACAAAGAAATATATTTTCTTGCGTTGATTTTAATTTCTTTATCAGAAGTGCGAAGTTCATAATGAACTCCGCTGCCGTCAGTAAAAACAAGACTGCATTTTCCGTAGATACTCATATCCTGAACTTCAGCAACTGTCAGAGAAAACTTTAATGCCCCTTCACTATCTGTAAAAGTAAAATTACCTTTCGAAGTAATTCCAAAAGTTCCGGTTCCCAGCAAAGTTTCTCCGTGATCTTCTGTTACTGTTTTTGCAGTCATACTTTCATCACAAATCAAATATGTTTCAGATGAATTTACATTTTTTGTTACATAAGATTTATAGAATTCTTCCTGCCAGTTATCCCATTCTTCTACAGTTTTAAAATCAAAGGAAGCAGCAGAATTAGCAAAGAAACCATAAGTATCCAGTTCAGTTAATGGGCCGCAATTTTTACAGTAAACAGTATTTTTTCGGGAAGTAATTGCATCAATAGAACGACATTTTGGACAAACACAGACAGAAGTTTCAATTCCTTCTGCCAGATTTTTTCCCTTGAACGGAATCATTTCCTGTTTCTGTCGTTCATATGCATTTTCGTTTAAGTCAGCACGAATTTTCTCGGTAATTTCCAGAGGAGACATTTCCTTCAGCTGTTCTTTTGTATAAACATTTACAACAGAACCGTGAACTTTTCCTTTACGAACACCATAACCCCAGCGAGGAGTTGCCAGATATCCGCCGGTAAACTTAAAAGTAATCAGATTTGCAGCAGAAGTTTTTACAAGTTTTCCTGTTGCTTCATGAATTGGAAAAGTTTTTCCGTTAAAAGAACGGTTACCTTCAGGGAAGATACAAACATTCTTTCCGGAACGAAGCATACGGATTGCTTTCATTACTGTAAGAGTGTCAGAAGAACCTTTTATTTTTGCGATTGGTTCAAATGCCCAGAAAAGTAATTTAGAAACAAATCCCTGACGATAAACATGTTCACTGGCAACAAAATACATCTGTTTTTTAAAACACATTCCAAGAAGTACAGGATCTAAATCATTATTATGATTTGAAAGAACAAGACAAGGACCATCAATTACAGGAGCTTCTTCAAAAGAAAACTTATATTTTGCAACAAAGAAAGGTTTCAATAGAAAACGACAAAAAGCCCAGATTCTTTTATGTCTGTTGTAGATTTTTTCTTCTTTTGTTTTCATTATTCTTAATTTTATCACGGTTTTTTCTTAATTTAAAATTATTTATATAGAAGAATATTTACATATGCTATAATAGATTAATTAACTTTTTAGGAGCAAATATGATTTATAGAGATTTTAATGGCAATAAAATTTCACAGTTAGCATTTGGAACAATGCGTCTTCCAGTAATCAACGGAGATGCAGAAAACATTGATCAGGATGCTGTAGAAAAAATGGTAAAATTAGCCTTTGACGGTGGAGTTAACTATTTTGATACCGCCTGGGGTTATCACAACGGAAAATCTGAAGTTGCAATTGGAAAAGCTCTTAAAAAATATGACCGCAACTCATATTTTATTGCAGACAAATTCCCTGGTTATGATTTGAATAACATAAACAAAGTTGAAGAAATTTTTGCACAGCAACTGGAACGAACTGGTCTGGATTATTTTGATTTTTATCATATCCACAATGTTCACGAACTGAATGTAGATTATTATCTTGATCCAAAATACCGCATTTACGACTATCTTACAAAAATGAAGGAAGAAGGAAAAATCAAACATCTTGGTTTTTCTACCCATGCCCGCTTTGATACTTTTATGAAATTCCTGAATAAATATGGTGATCATATGGAATTCTGTCAGATTCAGTTGAACTATCTTGATTACGAATTCCAGGAAGCAAGACTTAAGGTTGAGGAATGTAATAAACGTGGTATTCCTGTTATGGTAATGGAACCATTGCGCGGTGGAAGACTTTCTAATCTTTCTGAAACAGAACTGGCCGTTGTAAAAAAACTCCGTCCGGAAGCAAGTGCAACAGAGATGGCATTCCGCTGGCTCCAGACAATTCCTGGCATTCTTACAATTCTTTCAGGAATGAGTAATCCTGATCAGATGGCAGATAATGTGGCTACTTTCCAGAGCGATAAACCTCTTACCTCCGATGAAATGAAAGCCATTGCGGACCTTGCCTCAGCTATGACAAATCCAAAGATTCAACCATGTACAAGCTGCCGTTACTGTACAAGCCACTGTCCAAATGAAATTGATATTCCTCTTATGATGTCTTTGTACAACGAAGCAATGGTTACCGGTGCAGACTGGAGACAGATGATGGCTTTAAATGCAATTGATAAATCAAAGTGGCCTAATGCCTGCGCTGGCTGTGGCGCCTGTGAAGCTGTTTGTCCACAAAGCTTAAAGATTCCTCAGGTAATGGAAGATTTAACAAAAATGCTGAAGCTTTAGTATTTTTCCGTCAGCGTAGAATAACTTTTCTACGCTGAGGATTTATTCTTTTGTGATTACCTTTAACCACTTTATGTTATTTTTTTTCTTTAGTGATTTTTAAAAGCAAAAGAAACACTACCAGTAAAACTGGAAATACCCCGCCAAATAAAAGCCCCTGCTGTAAATTATCACCGGCCTTCTGCGAAATAAACCCAACAGTACTTGGTCCGATTGAACCGCCCAAATCTCCGGCCATTGCCAGTAAAGCAAACATTGCAGTTCCGCCAGTTGGAATCTTTTTTGAAGAAATACTCAAAGTTCCAGGCCACATAATTCCAACAGAAAAACCGCAGAAAATACAGCCCAGTAAAGCAACAATCGGATTATGAGAAAGAGAAGCCAGAATATAGCAGCCTAAACAAAGGATTCCGGAACCAATCATAAAATTAACAAGATTTACCTTCTGTCCGAATTTTCCATAAAATACACGGGAAATACCCATGGTAATAGCAAACAGACAAGGGCCTGCCAGATCACAGAAAGTTTTAGAAAAACCAATACCAGATTCTACAAAAGCAGAAGCCCACTGTGCCATGGAAATCTCACTGGCACCAGAACAAATCATAAGAACCACAGAAATCCAGAACAAAGGAGTCTTAAACAAATCAAGAATGGACATTCCTTTTCCGTCTTCCACCAGATGCTCAATAGGACAGGTCGCAAAATTATAAATGTTATACAAAGGAATAATTGCCCAGAAACAGGCAACAAATTTCCAGTTATTAATTCCAAGCAAAGTAAATAAAAGAGTAGAAATTAAAGTTACCCCTACCCAGCCCCAGCAATAAAAACTGTGAAGAAGACTCATAGTAGCTTCTTTATTTTCAAAAGGACAGGCTTCTACAATTGGACTGCAAAGAACTTCAATAAGACCACTTCCGACAGCATACAGAATTACAGCAATCATAATTCCAATAAAGGGAGATGGGAACAAATCAGGAAGGAATGCCAGAGCAATCAATCCGGCGGCAGAAAAAGCTTCAGAAGCAATAATACTTACACGATATCCAATACGGTCAACAAATTTAGCACAGAAAATATCAACAACCAGCTGAGTAAAAAAGAACGCAGTTGGAATAAGGGCAATCTGACCGAGAGGAATTCCATAATCATTATGGAACTTCAAAAACAACAAGGGAGCAAAGTTAGCAGCAATTGCCTGAGTAATAAAACCTAAATAGCAGGCAAGTAAAGTTTTTTTGTAGTTTTTCTGAGTAACTGAGTTTTCCATACAGCAATTATAACCTTATTTTTTCTGAATAATACCTTTTGTTTTCCACTTTCCGTTTTTATAACGAATCAGGCAGACAAATGAGGTAAACATCCAGGTAAAGCCGGTTGTAATCCAGATTCCCCAGAAGCTGATTGGAATTGTATGACCAAATAAAGTAATTGCGGCAATGCGGGTAAGCAGCTGAGAGAAAAGAATACGACAGATAACTTCCGTAATACCATTAATCATAGAGAAAGTTGTATCTCCGCAGCCGTTTAATACAGCACGAGGTACATAAATCATTCCCAGGAAGAAATAAAAAATGGAAGTAATCTTCATGGCAGTAGCACCAATTGGAACAACGCCTGCATCGCGAGTTTCATCTACAAAGGCACCAACAAAATATTTTCCAAAGAAGAAAGAAGCCGGAATTACAATAAGACTGAAACCTGCCACAACAAGAACTGCAGTTTTGAAGCCTTTTTTAACACGGTCAATTTTTCCGGCTCCAAGATTTTGGCCTGAGAAACTTGTAACTGCCGCAGAAAGTGAACCATATGGCTGCTGAATCAACTGTTCAATACGCATAACAATTGTATAAGCGGCCATAACTGTATCACCAAAGGTATTTACAACTCCCTGAAGTACCATCATAGAAATGGCAATTAAAGAGTTCTGTAAAGCGATTGGAATTCCTAATTTAAAACTGTTGGCAATAATTCGACGGTGAGGTTCCAGTTCTTCTTTTGTAAGACGGAAATATGGAATCTTTTTGTATGCATAAATAATACTTGTAACTGCAGAAGCAGCCTGAGCAATAATTGTAGCCAGAGCAACTCCAAAAACTCCCCAGTGAAAAACCAGCACAAAAGTAAGATCAAGAATAAGATTTACAATACTTGAAAGAATCAAAAAATAAAGCGGTGTTCTAGAATCACCTAAAGCACGAAGAATTGCGGCAACACCATTATAAAATGCAATAAAAATAATTCCATAACAGGTAGTGCGCATATAAACAACAGAATCTGGAAGAATATTTTCTGGACACTGAAGAAGTCGCAGCAAATAAGGACAAACAATAATTCCAATAATACTTACAGAAACCGCAGCCAGAGTAAGAACATAAATGGAATTGGCTATTGAAGAACGAACATTTTTTTCATCATTAGCACCAAAATACTGGGAAACAATAATTCCAATACCAATAGCCAGACCTGAACTTAAAGAAAAGAACAAAAAGTTCATGGAACCACAGGTACCTACCGCAGCAAGAGCATTGGCTCCTACAAAGTTTCCAACTACAAAAGAATCTACCATGCTGTATAACTGCTGGAAAATATTACCAATCAATAATGGCAGAGCAAACACAACAATGTGCTTAAAAGGACTGCCAGTGGTCATATCTGTTACGGTTGATTTCATATAACTCCCATATTACTAATTGCTTTAGTTATACTTAAAAAGCTGCCTCAGCAAATAGAACAATTCTCTCTTCCTTTTGAATTTATTTTTCTTAAACTCTAAGTGTATTTTCATACTATAGAAAAAATGTTAATATAAGAAATACATTTCATTATTAGGTAGCCTTAAATGGCTGATATCAAAGGAGGTAGGACTATGGTACCTACATTAATTAAAGATTTATTATCTACAAAACCAGATGGCCGTGAAGTAAAAGTATGCGGCTGGGTTCGTACAGTTCGTGACTCAAAGGGTCTCGTATTTATTCAGGTTAACGATGGTAGCTGTTTTGCTAACATTCAGCTTACTTTTGATCGTACAAATCCTTCTAATAATGCAAATGTAAATCAGATTGAAGAAGAACTTAAAAAACTCAACACAGGTGCTTCTGTTCGTGCAACAGGTTTATTGATTGAATCTCCAGCTTCTGGACAGGCAGTTGAAGTTACTCTGGAAGGACTTGAATGTCTTGGAACTTGTAATCCAGACGAATATCCTTTGCAGAAAAACAAAATGTCTATGGAATACCTCCGCGAAAACGCCTACCTCCGTGCAAGAACAAACACTTTCGGAGCAGTTTATCGTGTTCGTAACCAGATGGCATTTGCTGTTCACTCTTTCTTCCAGGAAAGAGGATTCCAGTACATCAACGCTCCAGAAATTACTTGTTCTGACTGTGAAGGTGCAGGAGAAATGTTCCAAGTAACTACTCTCTCAATGGAAAAAATTGCAGAAATGGGTGTTAAAGCTGGTGCAAAAGGAATGAAACCTGAAGATGCATACAAATTAGTTGATTACTCAAAAGACTTCTTTGGTAAAAAAGCTTCTTTGACAGTATCTGGACAGCTGGAAGCAGAAACTCTTGCTACAGCCTTGAGCCGTGTTTATACATTCGGACCAACATTCCGTGCAGAAAACTCAAACACTCCTCGTCACCTTGCAGAATTCTGGATGATTGAACCAGAAATGGCATTCTTTGATCTCGATGATGACATGGATTTGCAGGAAGACTTTGTAAAATATCTTTTGAACTGGGCACTTACAAAATGTCGTGCAGATTTGGAATTCTTTGATAAACGCATTCAGCCAGGTCTTATTGCTCAGCTGGAAAGTGTTGTTAATTCAAAATTTGTACGTATCTCTTATACAGATGCAATTGCAAAGCTTGAAGAAGCAGCCGCTAATGGTGCAAAATTTGAATTCAAACCATACTGGGGTTGTGATATTGCTACAGAACACGAAAGATATCTTACAGAACAGATTTTCAAATGTCCTGTCATGGTTTTTGACTATCCAAAAGAAATTAAATCTTTCTATATGAAGCAGAATCCAGACGGAAAAACTGTTCGTGCCTGTGATGTTCTTGTTCCTGGCATTGGTGAACTTAACGGTGGTTCTGAACGCGAAGCTGATTATGACAAGCTTATTGCTGAAATCAAAGCCCGCGGAATGGATGAAAGCGTTTACGACTGGTACCTGAATCTCCGTAAGTTCGGTACAGTTCCACACTCAGGATTTGGTATGGGATTTGAACGATTAATTCGTTACGTAACAGGTATGGAAAACATCCGTGATGTAATTCCTTACCCACGCGCACCAAAACTTGCAGATTTCTAATAATCATAGGTAAGTGATTATAATTTTACATAATGGGTCACAAGAAAGAAACTAACAATATCAAATTGAAAAGTTCTCAGAAGTTTGCTAAGTTTGGACAATTTATGTATTTGTCTATAACAAACTTTACAAACAATAATCTTTGGGAAAGTGCATCTTCCTGTGCATTTGGTTTTGTTTTCTCCTTCATTCCTGTGACCCTTATTATTTTAACTCTTTTAATCACAATTCTTAGGGCCTCTTCAGGACTTCAGAATTACATAACTTCATTTGCTTTTGAAATTCAGGAATTAATTAATTTAGATATAACTGCCCTGCTGAACAACATTTTGTCCATGAAATCCTTCCAGTATATTGATATTTTCCTTGGAGTGTGGGTTATCTGGATGGCGCGTAAACTTTTTATTTCGATTATTCAGGCAGTTAATAAAATTTTCCGTTCAGTTACAAATCGTAAAAACTGGTTTAACCAGATTTTTCAGTTCATTCTTGAATTTTTATTTGTCTTCTTAATTGCTGCCATGATTCTTCTAGCTTTTGCATTTAATCAGATTCTTGATTCCAGTAACATGGCACCTCTTGAACAGATTTTTCCATTAATCTTCAGCAGAAACTCAAAATTACTGGTTACTATAGTTTTGTATCTTATGCTGTGGGTTATTTCTGCTACAATTTTTAAAATTATTTCGGGAACAAATCCTAAATTAAAAATCTGTATGTTTTATTCTTTAATCAGTACAGTTTGTTTCTATTTGTTATCAATCTTCATCAACTATACAATGAACCTTACAAACTACAATGCTGTTTATGGAACCCTTAGTTCTGTTGTAATTTTAATGGTAAAGGTTTACTTCTTCTTTGTAATTGAACTTTTCTGTGCTCAAATGATTTATGTTTCGCAATTTTTTGATGTATTACTAAAAGCAGAAATTTATCTTTTACCAGATACAGATGATAAAAAACTGGATTTATTAAAACGAAAACTCTTTGTTAATCCTGCATCATTAAAGAAAACCTCCAACACTTTATTCTTTAAGGCAGGAGATATAATTGTGCATGAACACGATATACTTGAATGTGTATATTATATACGTCGCGGTATTGCCATTGCACCTGCTGATAATCACATTGTTTTTAAGCAAGGATCTTTTATTGGTGATTTGGAATGTATTCTTAAACGTGATGTTGCAAAAACAATTGTTGCAAAAGAAGATTGTAAAATTATTGTTTTCTCTAATGAAGAATTTATGAATCTTATTCAGAATAATCCTAAAGTTGCATCCAAAGCCATTACAAAAGTTTCTGATTATACAGCTGAATTTTCTCTTGCGGCAGAACAGCACTCTAAAGAATAATAAGACTTATAATCCCATTATTTCTATAACTCCCCTTTCTTACTTTTACTTTATTTCTGAATTCGCTATAATCTGTATATGTCACGCGAAAAAATTGTTGTTTTAGATTTTGGAAGCCAGTATGCACATCTTATTGCTAAGCGCTTCCGTATGTTAGGTTATTATTCAGAAATTGCACTTCCTTCTACATCTCTGGAAGTTTTCGAAAACTGTAAAGGAATCGTTTTTAGTGGCGGTCCTTCTTCTGTTTATGACGAAAAAGTTCCTGAATTCAATTCTGAAATTTTAAATCTTGATATTCCAATCCTCGGACTTTGCTATGGTCACTATATCGTACAGCTTGGATATAACGGAAAAGTTGGCAAGGCTGATGTTGGTGAATTTGGATTTGCAACTTTGAATTTGAATCCTGCCGTAGAAAGTCCTCTCTTTAAGGGAATTGAACCTACACAGCAGGTTTGGATGAGCCACCAGGATGGAGTTCTTCAGATTGGTGAAGGCTTTGAAGTTGTTGGTTCAACAAAAGACTGCCCATATGCTGCAACACAGAATCTGGCTAAAAAACGCTTCAGTTTGCAGTGTCACTGTGAAGTAAAAGATACTCCATGCGGAAATCAGATTTTCCAGAATTTTGCTGACTATTGTGGAATGTCTAAAAACTGGGATCAGGATACAGTTCTTCAGATTATTCTTGATAACATTAAAAAAGAAGCAGAAGGAAAAAATGTTCTGTTGTTCCTTTCTGGCGGTGTAGATTCAACAATTACTTTTGCTTTGCTTAATAAAGCTTTGGGTCAGGAAAGAGTACTTGGCCTTCATATTGATAACGGCTTTATGCGTAAAAATGAATCTGCTAATGTTGCAGATGCTTATCATAAGTTTGGTTTTAATAACTTTATTGTAGAAGATGCATCGGAAAGCTTCCTTAAGGCAATTTCAGGACTTACAGATCCACAGAAAAAACGTATGGCTGTTGGTGAAAACTTTATTACTGTTCGTAATGAAGTAGTAGCAAAACAGAACCTTGATGAAAGTCAGTGGATGCTTGCTCAGGGAACTTTGTATCCGGATATTATTGAATCTGGTGGAACAAAAAACTCAAATACAATTAAAACACATCATAACCGCGTACAGGGAATTCAGGATCTTATTGCAAAAGGTTTGATTATTGAACCAGTAAAAGATCTTTACAAAGACGAAGTTCGTGCAATCGGTCATAAACTTGGACTTCCTGCAGAATTAGTTATGCGCCATCCTTTCCCAGGTCCAGGACTTTCTATTAATGTTCTTTGTAATGACGGAAAATCATGGTCTGAAAAAGATGAAGAAGAACTTACAGCAGCAAAAAAAGAACTTAATGAAATTGAACTTAATATGTTCTGTGAAAACTGTACAGCAAACCTTAAACGCACTGTATTGCCAGTTCGCTCGGTTGGTGTTCAGGGAGACTTTAGAACTTACCGCTTCCCTGCTGTATTAGACTTTGGTGCTGCAAAAGAAAAAGAATGGCCTTTAGGAGCTGCCGCTGCAGAAAAAGGAATTAGACATTTCCCTGGAAAACGCGAAAAAATTGAAGCAGCATCTTCAACAATTACAAATGCTGCAAAATATATGAACAGAACAATCATCAAACTTTACCAGAAACCTGGCGTAAAAGATGAAGATTTAGTTTTACAGGAAGGTTACTGTGACCGCCGTCGTCTTGACCAGCTCCGTGAAGTAGACAACATTGTTCTTACAGAACTTCATAAATCTGGCTGGTACGATCAGATTTTCCAGCATTTGACAATTGACCTGCCATATGCAACTTCTGCAGACCGTGCAACTTTTGTTTTGCGTCCAGTTTGTTCAGAAGATGTAATGACAGCACGCTTTGCAATGCTTCCAAAAGAACTGCTTGGTACAATTGTTCAGAAAATTGCAGAACTTCCATTTGTTGATGCTCTGTACTTTGATGCAACAAACAAGCCGCCAGCAACTTTTGGTTGGGAATAATACTAAAAAAAGCCTTCGGAACTTTCCGAAGGCTTTTCTTTTAGATAACTGATATTACTTAATTATTATTCAGTTTTTTAGCACCCTTGTACCCCATCATTACAATCCAGATATACATACAGGTTTTTGGCAGCATAAGCATTCCAATCATCGGGTGAACATCTGCCCACAAAACTACAGTTAAATAGAAAGCAAAACTTAAAGTAATGGCAAGCCACATCCAGCGGAATATATCATCTTTTCTGTTCATAAAATAAAGAACAATCATAATAATGCCCATAACAGTAAATGGAATATTACGGTAGATTCCCCAGATTACAGGTGCGGCTCCAGTCCAGTCATTTTGAGGGAACAGACAAAGGGCAATTCTTATCAAAGCAAGAAGCCATAATTCCAAAAAGTGTAAACTCTTTATTTCCTTTACTTATGCAAACAATCCGGATTCCAATAATCATAGTAAAAATTAAATAAAACATGCAGAAAACTGCTTCCATAATTTTTCCCATCTTATTACTCCTTTTAAATTAGGATTATATCATAATTTTTTTTAAAACGACTTCCAAATCTCAATATAAGAGGAATTCCATTGCAGAATATTTTCCAGATAATTTATTTCATTTATCTTAAAATCACAAAGCACTGCATTTTTTTTAAGCTTTTTTGCCTGTTCAAAATCTGCCTTTTTTGCACAAACAAAAGCCAGCCCTGCATAAGATTCTGCCATTAAATGATTATTCTGTTTGTTAAGTTCCAGACTTTTTTCAAAATAAATAACTGCATCATCCAAATTATTTTCATCTAGAGACATAAAACCTAAATTATTATAAGGCTCTGGAAAATAATTATTCAAATCTATAGCTGCAAGAAAACTCTTTTCTGCTTCCTTTTTTTTATTCAAATGATAATAAAGAACTCCAAGATTATTTAATAAATCAGGATTAGTATCATCAATTTTTTTGGCTTTTTCTAAATATTGTAATGCAGTTTTATAATTTTTCTGTTCGTCATATATATATCCTAGAGAAATATATGAAAACTGATAATCTGGATCTTCCTTTATGCTCTTTTTAAAATAGTAAATTGCATTTGGCATATCACCAAGATAATAATAAAACCAGCCCATTGAATTATACTCAATAGGATTTTCACCTAAACCTTTAAGGGTAGCTGATTTATCATTCTGCACCGAATAGTTGTAGTATGCACAGTTATAGTTATCAATTGCGATTTTATAATTTGTATTTTCACAGAAGGATAAATGGAAAAATCCCATTGCTTTTAAATAATCCTTCTTTAAAAAAGCGCAGACTCCAATATTATTCAGCAATTCATAATTATCAGGAAAATAAACCAGAGTCTTACCAAAACTTTCAATGGCAGAATCTACTTTATTTGTTTTAAGCTTACATAAACCATACAGATACCAAAGTCCCGCTTCTTCTTTGCTGTCTCCTATTGTATGGGAATCTAACTCTTTTATGACATAATCATAATTTTTATTTCTATACTGTTCTAATAAAACTGATTTGTAAAAATTATCTGAAGGAACCTGTGTACTTTTACAGGAAGTAAAAAGGATTAAAACACAAACCGTAATAATATATATTCCACTTTTCTTCATATAAACTCCTGCAACTATTTTATAACTTTTTCCCATTCTCTGCGAGTGATTGCATTTGTGATTTTTTTATTGTCCTTTTTTCCTCTCTCCGAATTTTATCTGTTAATAAACCAAAGCCCAACTAAACAAATCACCACTCCAAGAATTTTACTCCAGTTAATAACTTCATGATACATAAAGAATCCAAGGAAAAGGAGTCCGATAGCAAGAAAAGCATTTGTTACTGTGGCAAGAGTGCTGACTTTCCAGCCAGCCTTGTAAGCATAAATAAATCCAACCTCCAGTCCAGTAATTACAATTCCAAGTACAACAGTAGCCCAGTTAGCAAGCTTAAATTCCTTCAGAAGATTTCCGCCTTTAGTAGTAATAAAAAACATAAGGGCAGAAAATAAAGTCGCAACTGCATAAGTTACTGTCATTGATGCATAAGTATTCATTTGTTCTGGAATACCTTTTGCACAAATCTGATAAACAATATTTGAAAGAACAATAATTGCCAGTGGCCATATGTAATTGATCATTATTTGTACCTCACAGTGTAAGTTTTTGCCTTAAAGGTTGCGGAACCGTCAAACTTTGTATATTCAGTATCCTCAAGATATGTCATGCCAAGCTTTTCCATAACCCGCCCGCTTCCAATATTATCAACTGCAAAAGTTCCTGCAAGCCCCGGAATGTTTCTGGTTTTTCTGGCATATTCAATAATCTTACTGATTGCTTCAGTTGTAATTCCCCTGTTCCACATATCACTACGAATATTATAACCAATACTCCACAGTTCATTTTCCGGACTATGAGAATGATAAACTCCACCGCTGCCAATTAATTCACCAGTTTCTTTCCATACAAAACCGTAATCAAGATCGTCTGCATTTGTATAAAGAGAATTTACCCAGTCTACGCCGTCTGCAGGACTTTTGTATTTTGGATAAAGCATAAAACGGGCTGTTTTTTCATCCCCCGTCCATTTATAAATTGCAAGTAAATCATCAAAAACTAAAGGACGAAGAATAAGTCGTTCTGTTTCCAGAACTGGTGTTGTTTCAATGTAAGGATGAGCTGTAAGAGCATAACAAAGCCAGTCGGTAAGTCCCCGTGGAAGTCGTTCATCCATAGTTGTGCCGTCATCAAACAAAAGATTACAATGCATTGGATTTACAAGACAATGCTGTCCCATTTCTGTTCCAAAATTTATAGAAGCAATTCCTTTATCGCCGTTGTAAACCCAGTCCGGTGTAAAAATAAAACAGTGCTTCATTTTATTCAGGCGAGGTAATCTTGGAACTATCTTTCCCTGATAATCATTAAATTCATCCCGCTTTCCCATTGCAAGGAAAAGAAAAACATTATTTTTATCCCAGGCATCAATTACCGAATCTTCCGGTAAATCATCAGAGCCCACAGGAATAAGCACATTGAAGAAATCTGGATATTTTTCTCCCATTAAATATGTCATAGAGGCACCGGCAGAATTTCCCCAGAGCATTTTTTTGCTTACACCACCGTTAGCTTCTGTATGAGCCGTAATAAAATCACAAATCAAATTGTAAAGAGACTCCTGATATGCTGGTCCCCAGGAATCAACAACTTCACCATCTTTATTGCGTTTTTCATTAGCAAGTGGAACAAGGATGTAAGCACCGCCTAAAGCTTTTTGATATTTCTCTGATGCAAAAAATTCAGCTCCTGTGTAGTTGATGCAAACATCCCCTTCCAAAGCATTTGTATAACCGTGAAGGAAAATTAAAACCGGATAAGATTTGCCTTTTTCGAATCCGTTTTCTGTTGGATCAAAAAAGTAATATTTCATGCCGCTGGCAGAATCACTCTTAAAAAGATTAAAATACTCTCCAACCTTGTAAGTTGGTTTGTATGAAATAAATGCACCTTCAGGCATATCTTTTGCCCATGGTGGAGTTGGTTTTGTTTCTGCCATAGCATTCTCCTTATTAAATACTCAATACACTCATAGCTGCTTTTTTCTGGACAGCTGTAAGAGGTTTTAACATTCCGGAAGAAAGCATTTCTTCCAGTACAAAAGGAATCACTTCAATCTGACCAATTATACCTGTATTAAGAGCCATCAAAAAGTCTTTTGTATATTCTGGTATAGAAACAGCTTTCAGAGATTTCTGAACCTCTTCATCAATCTTCTTACCATAATTTTTAAGATTATCAATCACAGGAGCCAGAGTTTCCATAAACGGTTTAATCTGCTCCCATGGAGATTTATTACCGCCCTTCATCTGCACTACCTGAACTTCGTTACTATTAATATAACCGTTTTTACAAATTGATTCATATTCAGAAAGTGTCAAAGCATCTGGATTGCATTCTGCTTTTATAAATTTTACAAGAGCTTCAAAACAAACCTGCTGCTTCCAGTCAAAAGAACGATCTGTAAATCGGCAGTTAGCCTGCAAAGAATAATAATCATCTCCCCAGTTCATCATGTACCCCATAATCCAGTTTGGGAAAACTTCGCCGTTAAGCTCCTGCCAGTCGTTTGCAACAGTAGCATTGGCAATGTAATTTCCACCATCAGGACGCTTTACCTTAAGCTTTTCCATTTTTACATTAACTGAATCATCCTGCAGAAAGTGCTGACAAAGCAAAACCAGGCTGTACTTCATAAAATTAAGGTCATTATTGGGACAGCTCATACCCCAATGATTTGAATCTTCCTCAAATGCCTTAAAAACCGGTTTGTAATATTCTTCACATAGCTTTTGTGCAATCTGCTTTTTAAGGTTTTCATCAGCACCTTTATACATAGATTCTTTATTTTCTTCTCGGATATCAGAAAGCACCATTTGAGCCTGATACTTTGGATTTTTTGATTTATCTACCTGATTTATAAAACCATTATCAACAAGAGATTTAAGTTCATCTGCAATATAAGCAACTGAAACTCCCACTTCCCGGGCAATTTCGCTTACAGTCTTTGGCTCATTGTAGCAGGCCCAAGCAATATTCTGTTTTAAGCGGGTATCAAAAAAATCCTCTGTATCTTTTTTTACAATAGTTCCACTGGATCCCATAAAAGCAAATTTAATTGGATTTACCGAAAGATTTTCATCAATTTTTACATTTTCATACATAATCAAAGTCTCCTTTAAGCTTTGACGGGCATCGGACAAGTGCCATTTTACAGTGTTTGCAGAAATATCCAGTTCTTTTGCAATCTCATTTACTGTTTTATTTTTGTAGTAAAAAAGATATACAACCGAACGCTGTCTCTGAGACAAATAACTTATTTCCTTTTTTAAGGCTTCTATTTCGGTTTTGTTATTTTCATAATAATAGTGATCAGTAACACTCACTGCATCAGGATTATCATCAATGCAGGATTGCTTTCTACTCTGCACCAGACCGGCAATAAAGCGTGCGTAAACATTGCTGGCAATTCGATAAATATAACCATCAAGATTAGCAACCTCGCTGGCATTCAAAAGTGAAACATATGATTCACTAATAATTTCCTGAGCCAGTTCCTGGGCTTGTTCATAATCACTTGTTTTACTTAAGGCAAAACCATAGATTTTTTCTTTGTACTGTAAAATCTTTTTGTCTGTTTCCGTCTTTTTCATTTTGATTCCTACTTTGAGCTCATTTTTCAGATTCATATATATAGTGTGATTATGACGAAAATGGTTGGGTAAGTTTCTTTTTAAAAATAAACATTTTATATTCTTCTGATTCAGTGGAAAATGGTTCGTAAACATCTTCATCTATCAGTTCATAACCATGAGAAAAATACCAGTCAACATTACATTCGCAGTCTGTCCACAAAAATAAATTTTTAAAACCCAGCTGCTTAAAATACAGAATTGCTTCATCAAGGATTTTTTTGCCCCAGCCTTTTTTTGTACTGATAAAAAGATCAAGTTTTACATCATCATCTTTCATAAATTTGTAAACCTTTTTATCCATCATAGAGAGATAATCCCGGCATAAATTAAAAGAGGACTGCTGCTGAGGAGACAAATTTTTGTATGTGCCATTCCACCATTCTTCAGCACTTATTTCATCACCTTTTCTGGAGGCACAGGCAATTGCCATAAGTTCATTATTTTCTGTCAGCTGAAACTGCATATTATTAAAATGCATATCACAGCGAATTATTGCTTCAGCATAAATTCGGCGGAAACTTTCTTCTGCTTCGGGAGGGGTCCACATGTCTTCTACCCGATCTACAAGACTGGAAATCTTATTAAAATCAAACTGTTCAAGCATATAAATCTCCCCTTTCAAAATATAATTTTAACATCTTTTCAAAAATCTTACATCAAAGCTTCTTATTTCAAAATTTTCCATATCCTTTGCAGAGTAATATTTATGAGAAATCAAATCTTCATAATTACTGCAACAATCCATATGAAGTGCAATAGAAGCTGTCTGTGTATCACAGTTACAGATAACAAGAAGCTGCTGATCTTTGTAATTACGGCTGAATGCAAACTGTCTGTTAGAAACAAATTTTTCCTGATAATCGCCATATTTCAGAACATCAAAATTCGACCGTAAATCTGCAAACTGTTTAATTGCCAGCGGCAAAAATGCTGAATTAAAATTTGGTTTTGCAAAGTCAGGAACCTCTGAAAAAGGCGGAAGCGACGGACGAAGTTCAAAATCATCATAGGCACCCCGCTTACCTTTTAACCCATATTCACTTCCGTAATAAACAGAAGGAATTCCCGGTACAGCAAAAAGCAAAGCATAAATCATATAAAGTTGCTTCTCCGGATTTTTTATAACCGAAGCAACCCTGTTTACATCATGATTATCCAGAAAATTATAAAGAGGTGCATATTTGTATAAGCCTTCTTTTTGACCAAATTCTCGGTTCAAATTAAAAGCCAGCTCGTAAAAATTAAAATTATCAACAGAAGAATACAGTGCCGAATAAAGCTGATAATTAGTTACAGAATCAATTTTTTCTGAATTACACCAATTGTTATAATCCCCGTGAACAACTTCTCCCATAAGCCAGAAATTCTTTTTAAGACCACGACAAAAGTTTCCAAGTTTTTTTAAGAATTCACCATCTATAACATCTGCCGCATCCAGGCGCAATCCGTCAATTTTAAATTCTTCAATCCAGAACTTTACAGCACCAAAAATATGATTCTGTACATCTTCATTTAAAAGATTAAGCTTTACCAGATCCTTACAGCCAGCCCAGCCTTCATAATCAAAACAATCTCCATAATTGCTGCACTGATTAAAATTCAAATTCAAGTACCAGTCTTTGTATTGAGAATTTTGTCCATTTTTCTGAATATCCTTAAAAGCAAAAAACTCACGGCCTGTATGATTAAAAACACCATCCAGAACTATGGCAAAGCCTTTCTCATGAGCCATTCTGCAAAAATCCTTAAACTTCTGATTATTTCCTAAACGGCGGTCAATGTAATAATAATCAAGAGTATCGTAACCATGACAGCAGGATTCAAAAATCGGTCCAAAATAAATTGCATTACAACCAAGATTTTTTATACGGTCCAGCTCTGTGGCGAAAAATTCAAAAAAATTTCCCGCTTCCTGATGATAATCATTATTGCGGGGACAGTTCCCAAGACCAAGAGGATAAACATGATAAAAGATTTTGTCTGCAAAAATATTATTTGTAAAAAATTCCATGGTTTTCCTTTTAATTTGCCATTCCGTAAACAAGACTATGAACTATCTGATAAACAACTTCTTCCGAATATTCAAGTTTACCTTTTGTCATAAGAATTGCTGTTGAAAGAACATTATTATGAAATAAATTAGCATAAAGAATTTCTTTTCCCCGCATATTTCCAAACTCGTTGCAGGAAGCAGAAAAAAAATCTTCAAAGGTTTTCTGAATTTCTATAATGATTTTTGAATAAATCCCCCTTTGTTCGCTGCCTTCAGGACTATTCAAAAGTGTAGAATGTAAATCAAAATAATCTGGATTTTCCCGGGCAAATTCAATTTCTGTTTTAAGAACCCCAGTAAGCCCTTTAATAAAATCGTGATTATAAGTAAGCGCCGTCTGGATTTTTCCGAGGAGTTCTTTTCCTTTTGTGTTTGCAAGATACTCTAAAAGTCCTGCTTTACTTTTGAAATAATAATAAAGCGTTGGTTTTGTAATTCCTGAAACTTCACATATTTCCTGAACCCCAACAGCTTCATACCCCTTTTGTGAAAATAAAAAAATTGCTTTTTCTGTAATTAAATCTTTGTTTTCCATCACTCTATACCGTTCGGTATATATTATTATACCAATCGGTATAGAAAGTCAATCACTTTTCAATTTCTTGCAATTCACTATTTTCACATTTTTTTAAGTTACTTCCGTAAAACTCTTGTCCGTTCGTTCAAAACCGTATCTGCTTCTGCAATCAAAATCAATTTTTCCGACAAAAGCTGCCAGACGGGGACAGACCTCTTGTTTATTGTTTACAGTAATTTCAGTTTTATTATCCTCATCAAGCATCAATAAAAATCTGCCTGGTCCCAGAACATCATGAAAACCTCCGTCAGTTGAAGAAACCCGAGGCTGACCTTCTTTTTTAAGACAATTAATAATTTTCATATTTTGATTTAACATCAGATTTACAGAGATTGGTATAAAGTGGAGAAAACAAAATGAAAATTAAAAATAAATAAACCTGTTTTTCATATCAATTAGTATTGATTGGGATAATTACATTTTCTGTACTAATGATGGATCCAAGCTGAGTAAATGAATTAA
>JAKSTK010000024.1 GCA_024402615.1 Treponema sp. | reverse complement strand
AGCATTGTTCACAGAATGTAATTCGTACAATGCGTGAAGATCTTTATGCACATATTCAGACTTTAGATTTCTCCTGGTACGACAAATCTCCTGCAGGAAATGTTTTAACTCTTCTTACATCAGATCTTGATGCAGTAAGACATTTTGTTGCATGGGTAATTTATCAGACTTTAGAAAATGTGCTTATTTATGTTTTCTCTATCATAACTTTAGGTACAATCAACTGGAAACTTATGCTTGCTTTCCTTGCAATTGCGCCTTTTGTAATGTTCCTTATCCAGAAATTTAAGGTTCATATTAAGCCTGCTCATATGGCTGTTCGTGATCAGTTTGCAGTTTTAAATACCCGCGTTAGTGAAAATATTGAAGGTAACCGTGTAGTAAAGGCTTTTGTTCGTGAAAACTATGAAATTGATAAATTTCAGGTAGAAAACAAGGCATACGAAAAAGTTGCCGTAGATAACGCTGATGTTCGTGTTAAATATACTCCATGGATTGACTTCCTTACAGGACTTTTGCCTGTAATTTTGATTTTGTTCGGTGGATACCTTGTTATTAAAAAGGAAATGACAATTGGTCAGCTGGTAACTTTCAACGGTTTGATGTGGGCATTTACTCAGCCAATCAGTATGTTTGGAAACCTTGTTGATAATATTCAGCGTTTTAATGCATCTGCAGAACGACTTTTTGAACTTCATAAGACAAAACCAACAATCAAGAATTGTGAGACTCCAGTTTCTTCTGAATCAGAATTGAACGGTGAAGTTCAGTTTAAAAATGTTAATTTCTCTTATAACGAAATTCCTGTTCTTAAAAATATTAACTTTACAATCAAACCTGGTATGACAGTTGGTATTCTTGGTCCTACAGGAAGTGGTAAATCTACAATCGCAAACTTACTCTGCCGTTATTATGATGTTTCGGATGGGGAAATTTTAATCGATGGAAAGGATATTCGCAGTTATGATTTGCAGTATTTGCGTAAAAATGTAGGAATTACAATGCAGGAAGCTTTCCTTTTCAGTGATACTGTTGAAGGAAACATTGCTTTTGGAAATCCTGATGCTACTTTTGAAGATGTAGAAAAAGCTGCAGAACTGGCTCGTGTTAAAGATTTTATTGGTGATTTGTCTGACGGTTATGACACAATTGTTGGAGAAAGAGGTGTAGGTCTTTCTGGTGGTCAGAAACAGAGAATTGCTCTTGCAAGACTTTTCCTTTCTAATCCAAAAATTATGATTCTTGATGATACAACTTCCGCAGTTGATAATGATACAGAAGAAAAAATCAGAAAATCAGTTAAGCAGAAGTGTAGTGAAGGTCATACAACTTTCATTATCAGCCATCGTGTAAGTTCCTTTGAAAATGCAGATTTAATTCTGGTTTTACAGAATGGAACAATTGCAGAACAGGGTTCTAAAGAAGAACTGCTCTCAGCAAAAGGCTACTTCCATAAAGTTTATATGGAACAGCAGGGAGTGTAAAAAATGGCAAGAAATAAATTTGATGCAGATGAAGAAATAGAACAGAAATTTGACGCTCATATTGTAATGCGTCTTTTTAAGTGGATTAAACCTTATACAAAATGGATGGTTTTATCCTGCATTATTATGCTGGTTGCTTCTGCAATTTCTCTTATCAGCCCATATTTGATTCGTATGGCAATTGATAAGGCTATTCCTGACGCCAACTTCAAAATGCTTATAATTATTTCGGTAATTATTGCAGTTTCAACTTTTATTGTAAGAATCTTACTTGCCGAAAAGCTTAAGATTATGACAAGAGTTGCACAAAAAATCATTGTATCTATCCGAACAGAAGTTTTCACAAAACTTCAGGCACTTCCATTCAGCTACTTTGATGCAAGACCTCACGGAAAAATCCTTATCCGCGTAGTAAACTATGTAAACTCTCTGTCAGATCTTTTATCCAACGGTATTATTCAGTTGATTTCTGACTTATTTACTTTGATTGTAATTGTCTGCTTTATGCTGGCTATTGATGTGCGCCTTACTTTAGTTTGTATGGCTGTACTTCCAATTCTTTTTATTGTTTTGTTCTCAATGAAGAAAATTCAGCACGAAGCCTGGAAGCAGGAATCCTACAAGCGTTCAAACCTTACTGCTTATCTTTCTGAAAGCTTAAACGGTATGAAGGTTACACAGTCTTTTGCCCGTGAAAAAGTAAATCAGGGAATCTTCAATGATCTTTGTGATAAATGTAAAAAGGTTTGGATTCGCGCTGTAAATATTAATAATATTATCTGGCCAGTTGTAGATAATCTTTCTACTCTTGGAGTTGCTCTTGTTTATATGGCCGGAGTTGCATGGCTTGGTGACGGAATGGGTGGAACTGTAACAGTTGGTACTCTGGTTGCTTTTGCCGGTTACATCTGGCGTTTCTGGTTCCCAATTCAGAACATTGGAAACTTCTATAACTCAATGGTAACAACCGGTGCTTATGTTGAACGTATTTTTGAACTTCTTGATGAAAAAGAAGATATTACAGACAGAGAAGGTGCAAAAGAACTTCCACCTATCCGTGGTCATGTAAGTTTTGATGATGTTAATTTTAGTTACGAAAAAGGAATCAGAATCCTTAAGAATGTTAATTTCACAATTACTCCAGGTATGTCTGTAGCTATTGTAGGACCAACCGGAGCTGGCAAAACAACTATCGTAAATCTTCTTTCACGATTCTATAATCCAGATGACGGAAAGATTCTTATTGACGGTATTGATATTCAGGAATTGCAGATTAAATCTATCCGTAAGCAGGTTGGCGTAATGCTGCAGGATTCTTTCCTCTTCAGCGGTTCAATTATGGACAATATCCGATATGGTCGTCTTGATGCTACTGATGAAGAATGTATTGCTGCTGCAAAAGCTGTTCAGGCACATGAATTTATTTCTGCTTTCCCAGAAGGTTACAATACAAAGCTTCAGGCCAATGGCGGTGGACTTTCTCAGGGACAGAAACAGCTTATTTCTTTTGCAAGAGTATTGCTTTCTGATCCAAGAATTCTCATCCTTGATGAAGCTACTTCTTCTGTTGATACAGAAACTGAACTTGCCGTACAGAAAGGTCTTGGTCAGCTTTTGAAAGGAAGAACTTCTTTCATTATTGCACACCGTCTTTCAACAATTAGAAATTCAGATCTTATTTTCTTTGTAGATCATGGTGAAATTGTAGAACGAGGTAATCATGAAGAACTGGTTGCTCTTGGTGGTCACTACGCTGAAATGGTAAGTAAAGTAAGATAATATTCTATTAGATTTCTTTTGAATTATTGAGTTTTTCTTCATTGGAGTTTAAAATATTCGAAGGTGGAGGAAAACTCATGACTTTTTTAAATCCTGTTTTACGGGGAATGTATCCAGACCCAAGTATGTGTGCTGGTCCTGATGGAAAATTCTATCTTGTATGTTCAACTTTTCAGTATTTTCCTGGTGTTCCTGTCTTTGAAAGTGAAGATTTAATCAATTGGAAACAGATTGGGCATTGTCTTACTCGTCCAAGCCAGCTTAAATTAGAAAAAAATAATACTGCTTCTGGTATTTATGCTCCAACAATCCGTTACAATAAAGGCCGTTTTTACATGGTTGTAACAAATGTAGAAAATATTGGTAATTTCTATGTTTATACTGATGATATTTACGGCGAATGGTCCGATCCAATAAAAGTTGAACAGGACGGAATTGATCCTTCTTTGTTTTTTGATGATGACGGTAAGGTTTATTTTATTTCTAACGGTGGTGATTCAGAAGGCCGTGGTTATATTCAGATGAGTGAAATTGATATAGCTACCGGAAAAAAACTGACGGAAAATGAACCTTTGTGGTATGGAACCGGTGGACGTTATATTGAAGCTCCCCATATGTATAAATTTGGTGACTATTATTATCTGCTTAATGCGGAAGGTGGTACCGAATACGGTCATATGGTTAATTATGCCCGCTCAAAAAATATAAAAGGACCTTACGAACCATGTCCTGCAAATCCTGTTTTGACCAACCGTAATATGGGTGGCTATCAGTTGCAGGGGGCTGGTCACGGAGATATTGTACAGGCTCCGGATGGTACCTGGTGGTTCTGTCATCTGGCTTTTCGTCAGATAGACAAATATACAATGCATCATCATCTTGGACGGGAAGTTTGTATGGAGCCAGTTGTCTGGGAGGATGACTGGTTCTATATTGGTTCAAAAAATACACAGCCGGAAGAAACTGTCTGCAAAGGTAAAGTTGCCAGTGGTTATAATGAAAAAACTGGATATGGAACAGCCTTGCTGGAAGTAAAAGTTCCAGAAGAAATTGCAGAAAAGCATACTTTCGCTCCACAAAATTTTTCTTATACAAAAACTTTTAAAAATTTATCTACAAAACTGGATTGGTGCAGAATTTGTAATTACGATGAAAGTAAATACGAATTAAATCAGGATAATTTTATTCTCACTGCGGGTGAAAAAACAATTGATACAGGTATGGGAAGTCCTACTTTTATTGGTATACGTCAGTGCGAATTTGAAGAAAAAACTGAAGTTGTTGCAGAAATTATAGAAAGTTGTTCATCAGAAGGTAAAAATCCAGAAGCCGGACTTACTGTGTATATGGATCCTGGTCATCATTATGATGTTTACTTAGAAAAAAGGGAAAACAAAACCTATGCCTGTCTTAAAGCAACAATTGGTCCTGCTCACTCGGTAAATGGAGAAGTAGAGGTTAATGGAAAAACAAAGCTGAAAATCTCTTCAAATGCTTTTGGTTATACTTTCAGTGCAGAAAATGACGGAAAAGATACAGTACTTGGTTATTGTGATTCAAAATATCTTTCTTCTGAAGTAAACAATGGCTTCTGCGGTGTATTTTTAGGACTTTATGCACAAAATGGTGCCAGAGCAAAGTTTACAGAATTTAAGACTGAGCACAAATAATCCGAAATTAAAATATAGACTGATTTAAAAATTTGCATTAAGGAAAACAAAATGAAGTGGAATACAAAAAAATATGAACCAGGTGATATTGTACGCGTAAATCTTGGAAATCTTTATCATTATGGAATTTATGTTTCTGAAGATGAAGTAATCCAGTTTGGACTTCCTAATTTTAATGGTTTTCATTTTATTAAAGATAAATATGTTCATGTTTCCGCTTCTACTTTTCAGGAATTTGCCGCTCCCGGTGATGTAGACTGTGCTATTCTTTCCCGTAAAGAAAAGAAAAATATTCTTCCTGCAGATCAGATTATTGAAAAAGCCCGTAATCGTATTGGAGAAGGAAAATATCACATCTTAAATAATAATAGTGAACATTTTGTTTATGATTGTTGTTTTGGTGCGGCTAAAAGTCATCAGGAAGAAGTTTTTAAGGAAAGCATTAAAAATAAATCTATTCTTGATGTTTATTTTTCTAAAATTCCAGAAGGTTTTATAATGGAGCCTCTTCATCCGGCAGAAAAAAATGCTGATGTTGAAGCAATTTCCGATGATCAGAAAAAAAAGCAGGAATACTGGGCCTGGAGTATTTTGGAATCTGCAATTCACAGTTCTTTCTATGCAGATATTGATAATGTAAATCTTAAAAAAGACAAATACGGCCGTTATTCTACAAAGCAGTTTTATTTTTCTGTAACTTACTGTCGTGACTATGTTTGCGTTGCAGTATCAAAAAATCCAATTGGAATAAGCCTTGAAATGAAATCTGCCTTTGAAGCAAGAATGTCTGATTCTGTAGCAAAGGCAGAATTGGAAAAGAAACTGCTTTGCAAGAATGAATTGAGCTTTGCTTATACAATCAGAGATTTACTTTTAATTCAGCAGAAAAAAGAAAGTATTTACCGCTGTTACGGTAAAAAGAATTACGAACCAGAAAAAATTGATACAACAAAATATGGTTGCTGTGTTTACTTCCCGGAATTTAATAAAGATTTGAGTCTTGTTCTTTGCGGTGAAAATATTGAAAATATCAGATATTTTATTGATGAGGATATTGGTTTTAAACCCTTATAATACATAAGACAATTAGCCGTTTCTGTGCTATATTTATAGTATGAACTTAAATGATATGCGAGCGGCTGCTTATCTTAAACAGTCTGATTCAAAAAGTAAAACAAATACTGTAAAGCCTTTTATGCCACAGAAATTTACAAAAGAAGAGGCCGCAGAAGTAAATCTTTCTATTAGTAATCCTGTAAAACAACCAGAACCACAGAAAAAGCCTGCAGAACCTGTACAGGAAAAACCTTTCAAAAATATAAACCAGCAGCTGGAAAATGCTACCGATTATTTAAAAACCGGTGGTTTGCTTAAAGTTCCGGTTGAAACTCCAGAAGTTCCCGGCAAAGATTCCGTTTACCGAAGAGTTGCTAAATTCCTTGTAATCATTGGTGAAAGTGAAGCCGCAAAAATTCTTCCTCATCTTTCAGAAAAACAGATAGAGAAAATCATTCCAGAAATTGCATCTATTAGAACTGTAAGTAAAGATGAAGCAGAAGTAATTATGGCCGAGTTCAACGGATTGTTGAATAAAGCCCGTCAGTCAGGTGGTGTAGAAACTGCCAGAGAAATCCTTGCAAAGGCATATGGTCAGCAAAAAGCTGATGAAATGATTCAGAAATCAATGCCAATGGAAGGTAAAAAGCCTTTTGATTATCTTGCCGATGCAGACAGCGAAAGAATTTACTTACTGCTTAAAGATGAAAACCCTGGAATACAAAGTCTTGTTCTTTCTCATCTTGATCCTAAAAAAGCCGCATCAGTAATTAATCAGATGAAACCGGAAGAGAAACGGGAAGTTGTATTGCGACTTGCAAAAATGGAACCAGTTTCTCCAGATATTATCAGACGGGTAGATGATGCAATGCACGAAAAGTCTTTGAATCAAACTACTGAAAAAGCAGAGAATATTGACGGAAGAAATGCTCTTGCCCAGATTCTTAAACGAATGGATGCAGGTGCCGAATCTGATATCATATCTTATCTTTCGGAAGATGATCCGGATTTAGGTCAGGATTTACGCAGCAGACTGTTTACAATGGATGATGTAATAAAAGCTGATGATAGATTTGTTCAGGAAAAGCTTCAGCATATGCCTGAAAGTGACATTGCTTATTTAATTGCTGCAAAACCAGATGATTTTAGAGAAAAGATTTTAAGTAATATTTCTACAGGCAGAAGAAGTGAAGTTTTAGCACAGGAAGATATTTTAAAACCTATGCGCCGTTCAGATTGTGAACGAATTACTTCCGATTTCTTTGCAATTTTACGCAGAGCCTATGAAGAAGGTCACTTAATTATAAAAGATAGAAACGATGATGTGTATGTTTGATTTTCAAAATAAAGCTAATATTGGAAAAGATTATAAGGGCTTTTATCTGGTAAAGGTAGATGACCTGCCGGAATATAAAGCTAAAGGTGTTTATTTACGCCACAAAAATACAGGACTTGAAGTTTATCATATTGTTACAGATGACAGGGAAAATCTCTTCAGTTTTTGTTTCAGAACAGTAGCCAAAGATTCTTTAGGAACAGCTCATATTATGGAGCATTCAACTCTCTGTGGGTCTGAACGCTTTCCGTTAAAAGAACCATTTACTACGCTGGAAAATCAGAGTGTTAAGACTTTCTTGAATGCTATGACTTATCCAAACAGAACTGCATATCCTGCCGCTTCCATGGTTCGTTCTGATTATTTCAACTTAATGGATGTTTACGCAGATGCAGTTTTCTTTCCATTATTGTCAAAAGAAACTTTCCTTCAGGAAGGACATCGTCTGGAATTAGATGAAAATGGTAAACCTTCCGTACAGGGCGTTGTATATAATGAAATGAAAGGTTCTTATTCCTCTTTCAATTCTGTTGCCATTGATACTGTCGTAAAAACAATGTACCCGGACAGTTATCCGGCTTTTGATTCTGGTGGAGATCCTGCCTGTATTCCAGAATTAACTTACGAACAGTTTCTTGCTTTTCATCAGAAATTTTATAATCCAGATAACTGTATTCTTTTTCTTTATGGTAATATTCCGACAGAACAACAGCTGGATTTTTTGAACGAAAAATTTATGACAAGAATTCAGGAAAAATATGGAATTAAAGAAAATTGTGATATTTCTTCGGAACTGCCTGTAATTAATCCTGAAATTCTTCAGTTACAGAAATTAAATTTTCTGGATAAATCTGTTGAAGTTTATGATATTGCTCCTGATTCTGGTGCGAACGGTTCACTGGTAACCTTGAACTGGTATTCTGGTGAATACAGCATGGAAAAATTCTTCCTTAATGACTTGCTTTGCGGAAGTACAATTTCTCCTTTAACAGTTAAACTTAGAGAATCTGGTTTAGGTGAAGATATTTCTCCTGTAAATGGAAACTTTGGTCAGTATGATACTAACTTTTTCAGTATTGGAATGAGCGATGTAAAAAAGGGGAATGAAGAAAAACTTCGTAAATTCATTATTAAATCAATAAATGAAATTTATGAAGAAGGTTTTTCACAGGAATTAGTAGATGCTTCGGTAATGGGACTGGATTATGATTTCCGTGAAGTTGTTCGCAGTTCTTCTCCATATTCTATTGTTTTAATGAGCAGAGTTTCTGCCTGCTGGTCTTCTGGAATAGAAATAAATAGAAAACTTCATCCATGTAAGGATTTTGAAGCTGTAAAAGAAAAACTTAAAACAAATAAAAATTATCTTAAAGAATTGATGGATAAATATGTTATGAAACCAATGACAGAAGGAAACTGTGCCTTTGTTGTTGTTGAACCATCAAAAGAATATTTTAAAATCCGCGAAGAAAATGAAAAACAGCTGGTAAAAAAACTTGAACAGCAGGTTGATAAAGAAGAACTAAAAAAACAACTGGAACTGCTTCATAAATATCAGCAGAAAACAGAAACTCCGGAAGAATTAAGCTGCATTCCTCATCTAAAAATATCTGATTTAACAGAACGTTCAGAAAAACTTCACAGTCAACTTAAAGTTATGAAAACTTCTCCGGCAGATGAAAATTGTACTGCAGAAGAGTTCCCTGTAATTTTAAGTACTGAACAGACAAATGGTATTGTCTATATGGACATTATGTTCCCAATGGATCAGATAAAACCAGAAGAATATCTGGATATTCCAGTGTTTGTTTCTACACTTACAGATTTAGGCTGGGCAGGAAAAGACTGGAAAACTGCAAACACAGAAATGGCTTGTGTTGTCCGTGATGTATGGGGCGAAACAAGTTTTTCTCGTGAACCATTTGATGAAACCTTAATTGAAAATTTAAAGCAATATGAACATCTGAATATTACTGAACGAGACTGGATGTATCTTACTACCTGTTTTTTAAAGGAATTTACAGAACCTGCTTTAAACTCAATGGTAGAAATTGTGAATGAAATGGATTTTTCTGACAAAAAACACTTTAAGGAATTACTTTCTGAATATGTCAGTGAATCAAAATCTTCTTTTGTTTCCAGCGGATTAAAACACGCCGCCAGAAGAGCAGGTTATCATGTTGGCCGAACAGAACTTCTAAAAGAATTATGTTATGGAATTACTCAGCTGGAAAAACTTGTAAAATGCAAAAAAGCAAAACCTGAAATGATTTTAAAACATTATGCAGAAATGTATAAAAAAATCACAAGTCAGGGTGGTGTAATTCATATTACGGCAGATGAAGAATCAATGAAAAAAGTTGAGGAATTATTACCATCATTTGCTGCAAAAATTCACATGAAAACTCCAGCCGCTGGCAAACGTCCTTCTTATGAAGAATTATTGCCACTGGTAACACAGACAACTTCTGAAGAAATTAACCGTGAAAATATTATTGTTGATACACAATCTGGGTATGCCGTAATGACTTGTCCGGCAACTCAGGGCATTAATAAAGATTTTGTAGCCGAAGATGTTCTTTGCCACTGGCTGTCTATGCATACTCTGTGGGATAAAATCAGAACTACTGGCGGTGCGTACGGTGCACATGCTACTGCGGGGGAAGAAAAGGGGTGTGTATTCTTTTCTACCTACAGAGATCCAAAGCCAGAAGAGAGTATTGATTTAATTATTGATATTCTTAAAGAAGTTTCCGAAAAAGATATTTCCCAGGAAGAAGTAGACTGCTGTATAATTTCCTGTTACAGTGATGAAATTTCTCCTGAATCTCCGGAAGCTAAGGGAATTCGCGGTTGTAACCGAATCCTTTTTGGAACAGAAAATCTTTCCGATAAATATCTGGAAGTTCTGTTAAAAACTACTGCAGAAGATGTTAAAGCTGCGGCTAAACGAATTTATCAGAATGCTCTTAAAAAGCGTAATGAAGTAATCTTTTTTAATAAAACAAAAAAGAATTCTAGCAATAAACTAAAATTGCCTTTATAATATTATATAAGTTGATTAGTCCAACTAAGGAGAATACCTATGGACAAAAAGTCTAAACAATGTATAAAAATGTTAAGAGATTTAGTATCTGATGTACAGGGAGCTCCTTTTCCTGGTAACGATATTAATACAGAATTATATTCAATCTGGTATGAACATGCTCAGAAAGCCGCTGTAGAATGTTTTGAATTCCTTAATGATAATTTCCCTAAGGAACAGGATGAATTATCAAAATCAATCAATAAGTTATTTGAAGACGAAAAATAATTGTCTGAAATAGAACTTAATTTTTGATTTTTTTGAATCATAAAACGCCATGCATTAATGTCATGGCGTTTTTTTATTTAAATCTTCAGTTTTTTACTAAAAATTCTTTTTTTTATGCCGAACATATAACTGATATACTCTATAAGGTGAAAAAATATCATGGCATTGACTAAGAAAGGTGTAAAACTTTGCAAATATGGACTCAACGGTTCTAAAAAGAAACTTAATGTGAATTTCTGGCGTTTTATTTTTAACGGTATAGAAAAGAATACCGGCGCTGAGAGTACATTTTTTATTGAATTTCAAATGATTAATCCCTGGGTTTCTCCTGCAGAAGTACAATTAGGATTTAAACCTCGTGTAAGTATTACGGCTGATGATCTTCAGTATGCCTTGGCAGGTACTAAATCTGCATTGGAATTAAAAGCAGAAAGCCTTGTTGTGCCATCTTATGCAGTTATTAGAATTGGTCGCGTAGATGATGACCCAAAACAGCTTTGTTCATATATTTGTCTTAAAGATCTAAAAATCAATTCAAAAAAATTCGAAATTTCAATTGGAAATAAAAGTTTCTCAATGGATTTACTTACAGGTTTTGTAAATCTTACGGAAAAAGAAAAACAAATTCATCCTGAATATCTATGTGATTGCGGTTATGCAACCTGGAATCTTAAATATGAAGTTGTAAAAGAAGTTCTGGAAGGTTACAGCGGAAAAACCGAATCATGGTTCCCATGCGGATTAAAAACAAATCTTACTGGAATTGTAAACTTTGACGGTAAAGACTATCTTGTTGAACCCAGAAAATCTTTTGGTTATATGGAACGCTTCTGGGGTAAAACTTTTCCTGCAAACTGGTTCCATATTTCTTCTGCAAATCTTACCAGTCTTATTTCAGGAAAATTTCTTTTTGATTCTACTTTTGCAATTCAGGGAGATTTTGAAGAAAAAATTGCGTTCTGTGGAACTTTTGAAGGGACAGATATTATGTTTAACGCTGATGATCCAAAACATGATACTGTTTTCAATTGTGTTCAGGCCCCAGAAGCTGATGAAGATGGAAATAAATTACTTCACTGGTCAGTAAGTATTAACAGTAAAATCTGGGTTATTGATATTGATATTTTCTGTAAAATCAAAGATTTATATAATCGTAACATTGAAATGCCTGAAGGAGAACGTAAAACACTTAATGTTCTTCAAGGTGCAATGGGAACTGGTGAAATTAAGCTTTATAAACGGGCCGGATTATCTTTGGAACAGATTGAATTTGCAAAAATTGAACATGCTTTCTGTGAATTTGGTCAGTTAGAAGAAGCAGAAAATTAATTTCTTATCCAAAAAAATCTGAATTTTATTTGCCGAATTACTAAAAACTTATTAGTTTATTAGTAGTGAGGCATAAATAATGGGATACGATAAATATACAATTAAGTCTCAGGAGGCTCTTCAAGAAGCTTCCAAAATCGCTCTAAAAAATAATAATCCAGAGATTTGTTCAGAACATCTTCTTATGGCGTTTCTTCAGCAGGAAGATGGATTAATTCCACCGGTAGTTGAACGAATTGGCTGTTCTGTCTCTGATTTAACAAACAAAGTAAAAAATCTTATAGATTTAAAACCAAAAGTAAGTGCTAATGCTTCCGTAAATTTTTCAAATGAATTACAGAGAGTTGTTGCTAATGCAGAAAAAGAAATGGATAATCTTAAAGATTCCTATGTTTCTACAGAACACTTTCTCCTTGCTATGACTGTTGCTGGAAATCAGTTAAATGATGTATTAAAAAACTCTGGCATTACTCATGAAACTGTACTGGAGGCTTTAAAATCTGTAAGAAGTTCAGATGGCGCAAACAGTGAAAATCCAGAGGCGGCTTCCCGTACCTTAGAAAAATATTGTCGTGATTTAACAGCCGCTGCCCGTCAGGATAAAATTGATCCTGTAATTGGTCGTGATGAAGAAATTCGCCGTGTAATGCAGGTATTATGCCGTAGAACAAAAAATAATCCTGTAATTATTGGTGAACCAGGGGTAGGTAAAACTGCCATTGTCGAAGGTCTTGCCAGAAGAATTGCTGCCGGTGATGTACCGGAAAGTTTGCGTGATAAACGGTTGATGGCTCTTGATATGGGAAGTCTTGTAGCAGGTTCAAAATTCCGTGGTGAATTTGAAGAGCGTCTTAAGGCACTTATTAAAGAAATCCAAAAATCTGAAGGAAGAATCATTCTGTTTATTGATGAACTTCATACTCTGGTTGGAGCTGGTGCTGTAGAAGGCGGAATGGATGCATCTAATCTTCTTAAGCCTGCATTGGCCCGCGGTGAACTTCGTGCTATTGGTGCTACAACTCTTAATGAATACAGAAAATATATAGAAAAAGATGCAGCCCTGGAACGACGTTTTCAGCAGGTTTATTGTGCAGAACCAACAGTAGAAGATACAATTGCAATTCTTCGAGGTCTTCGCGATAAATATGAAATACATCACGGGGTTAGAATTGAAGATGAATCTCTAGTAGAAGCGGCAGTACTTTCCGACAGATATATTACTTCCCGTTTTTTGCCTGATAAAGCAATTGACCTTGTAGATGAAGCTGCTTCCAGACTTAAAATGGAAATTGAAAGTCAGCCAGTAGAGCTTGATCAGGTTGAAAGAAAGATTCTTCAGCTTCAGATAGAAAAACAGTCTCTTTCTAAAGAAACAGATAATGCATCAAAAGAAAGACTTTCTGTTCTGGAAAAAGAACTGGCAGAATACAATGCAAAACATGCCGCAATGAAGCTTCAGTGGAATAATGAGAAAATGGCTATTGAATCCAGCAGGGAATTAAAACAGAAACTGGATGAAGACCGTAACGCAGAAGAGCATTATATTCAGGAAGGAAATCTTGCAAAGGCTGCAGAATACAAATACAGCATTATTCCAGAAATTGAAGCAAAACTTAAAGAGGCTGCAGACAAACAGTCAAAAATTGATGCAGATAAGTCTATGCTTCGTCAGTCTGTTACAGAAGAAGATATTGCAAGAGTTGTAAGTCTTTGGACAGGAATTCCTGTAAATAAGATGATGACCAGCGAAAAACAGAAATATCTTCAGCTGGAAGAAGTTTTGCATAAAAGGGTAATTGGTCAGGAAGAAGCGGTTACAGTAGTCAGTGATGCAATCCGCCGTAATCGTTCAGGACTTTCCGATCCAAACAAACCTCTTGGCAGTTTCCTGTTTATTGGTCCTACAGGGGTTGGTAAAACGGAACTGGCAAAAACACTGGCTGATTTCCTCTTTAATGACGAAAGATCTTTGACTCGAATTGATATGTCTGAATATATGGAAAAAATCAGTGTTACAAGACTTATTGGTTCGCCTCCAGGATATGTTGGTTACGAAGAAGGTGGTCAGTTAACAGAAGCAGTCAGAAGAAGACCTTATTCTGTAATTCTTTTTGATGAAGTAGAAAAGGCTCATCCGGATGTATTTAATATTTTACTGCAGGTTCTTGATGACGGAAGATTAACAGACGGTCAGGGTAGAGTAGTAGATTTTAAAAATACAATTATTATTATGACAAGTAATTTAGGCAGCGAAATGATTCTTAATGCAGATACTCCAGAGAAGTTTAATCTTCTTAGAGAAAATATTAATCTGCTTTTAAGACAGACTTTTAAGCCGGAATTCTTAAACCGAATTGATGAAACTGTTTTGTTCCAGCAGTTGGGAAAAAATCAGATTGGTTCAATTGTAAAATTGCAGCTGGAAAGAGTTCAGAAAAGACTGGAAGACAGAAAAATTAAACTGAACTTTGATCAGAAAGCAATGGACTTCCTGTGTGAAAAAGGATTTGATCCTACGATGGGAGCCCGTCCCGTAAAGCGTGCAGTTCAGACTTATGTGGAAAATCCACTGGCTAAAACTTTGCTTTCAGGACAGGTTTTGGACGGCAAAACTCTTAATATTTCAGCAGACGAAAATCAATTGCTTATTCAACTGTAATATTCTGTGAGCTGACAAAACTTTCGCCAGGTTTGACTTCGTTCATTCCCAGCTTATTTTCCCAGATATGATCTGTGTTGATTACATCAGGAATACCGTGCCATGGTTCAATACATACGAACTGTGGTGCGCCTGATGTATTCTGCCAGAGCATACAGTATGGAAAACCTTTTGTAGAAATTTTGATTATAGAATTATCTTTTTTATTTCTTAAGCCAACCCATTCTGAAGTATATTTTCCAAACAGATGGCCATTTGCAAAGCCAGCTTCTGTAAGTGGAACAATGCCTGTTTTTGTTTCTCCATAAGGTTTTGTACATGGAGCGTTACCATTTTCATCAACCTCAATATAACCTTCTGGTGTACAGATAACGGCAGTTAATGGCTCTTTGTTCTGGAATTCAACTTCATAATCTGTAAGTTTTGTTCCTTTTGCATCTGTGTTGCGTGGACAGGCAAAAGCCGTATGAGTACCAACTCCGAAACGGAAGGCTTTTGAATCAGTATTTTTTACTGTAATTGTCCAGTTAAGTCCGTTTTCTGTAACTTCGTAGCAGGTCTGCAAAGAAAAGTGGTATGGAAAACGGTAAAGTGTATCTTCACTTTCGGTAAGTTCAAAAATGATTTTACTGTCTTCCTGTAAAATAACTTTTGTATCCAGGTCTCTGGCAAAACCATGATTTCTTGAATATTCACATTTTTTGCCTTCAATCATAAAGTAACCGCCAAGACAGCGGGCAACAAATGGGAACAGAATAGGTGCGTGATTTTTCCAAACAGAAGAATCTCCGCTCCAGATGTATTCTGTTGAATCGCTTTTTCGTACAAGAGACTGAATTTCAGCTCCGAATGAGTTAATTACAGCTTTAAAGCTGTTGTTTTCAATAGTGTAGTTCATAATTTAAATTATATTCAATTTGTGTTATTATTCAATTATGAAATATGGATTTGTTAGATGCGCCTGTGTATCTCCTGATTTAGTTGTTGCTGATTGTATTACCAACAGCAAAAATATTATTGCCAGTGCAAAAGAAGCTGCTTCAAATGGTGCTTCAATTATTGTTTTTCCTGAACTGTCTGTTACAGGCTATACCTGTGGAGATTTATTCTTTCAGAAAGCATTACAGAACTCTGCATTTACTGCTCTGGAAAAAATCTGTGAAGAAACAAAGGATTTGAATGCTTTAATCTTTACAGGGCTTCCATTTCCTCAGACAGAAGGTTTATATAACTGTGCGGCAGCAATTTTTCACGGAAAATTGCTGGCATTAATTCCAAAAACTTTTCTTCCTAATTACGGAGAGTTTTATGAACGCCGTCAGTTTACTCCATATTCAAATCATGAAAAAGGAAAGTTTGTAAGTTTCGCTTCTTTTGAAGATATTCCTTTTGATACAGATATTATTATTGATGATGAAAAGAATCCTGAAATAGCAGTTGCCTGCGAATTATGCGAAGATTTATGGGTTCCTGTTCCTCCGAGTTCTAATCACATTCTGGCAGGGGCAACAATTATTGCAAATCTTTCTGCTGGAAATGAAATTATTGGTAAAGCAGATTATCGCCGAAATCTGGTAAAATCTCATTCTGGTCGTTCCATTTGTGCTTATTTGTACGCAAATGCCGGTAAAGATGAATCAACTCAGGATATGATTTTTGCGGGACATAATCTTATTGCGGAAAATGGTTCACTTCTGGCTGAATCTGAACTGTTCAGTGGGAAAACAATTTATGCTGATGTAGATGTTGAAAGACTTTGTCAGGAAAGAAGAAGAACTACTTCTTTTGCCTGTTCAGCAGAAAAATATGAACCAGAATATCTTACAATTCATATCCCTCTGATTTCATCTGAAGAACAGAATAATGAAATCGGTTTTACTAAAAAATCGAATAAAACAAAAACTACAGAAAAATTAAACCGATTTGTAGATCCTCATCCCTTTGTTCCTTCTGATAAAGAAAAACGCACTCAGCGCTGTATGGAAGTTATTAATCTTCAGGCCCAGGGGCTGGCAAAAAGATTACGCCATATTAACTGTAAATCAGCTGTAATTGGTCTTTCTGGCGGTCTTGATTCCACTCTGGCTTTACTTGTTACCTGCCGTGCTTTTGATCTTTGTGGGTTTGACCGTGCTGGAATTACAGCCATTACTATGCCATGTTTTGGTACTACCGACAGAACTTATAACAATGCCTGTAAACTTGCCGTAGAATATAAGACTACATTAAAGGAAATAAAAATTTCTGATTCTGTTCTTCAGCATTTCAAGGATATTGGTCATGATGAAAAAACTCATGATGTAACTTATGAAAACGGGCAGGCAAGAACAAGAACACTAGTTTTAATGGATTATGCAAATAAAACAAATGGTATTGTTATTGGTACTGGTGATTTGTCTGAACTTGCTTTGGGCTGGTGTACTTATAATGGTGACCATATGTCTATGTATGGAGTTAATTCTTCGGTTCCAAAAACTTTAGTTCGTTATCTGGTTCAATGGTTTGCTGACACAGACAATTCAGATGTTTTACGGGATATTCTTGATACTCCAGTTTCACCTGAATTATTACCTCCAGAGAACGGGAAGATTTCCCAGGTTACAGAAGATCTTGTTGGGCCTTACGAACTTCATGATTTTTATTTGTATTATTTATTACGTTTTGGTTTTTCACCTGCAAAAATTCTTTATCTTGCAGAAAATTCTAATCTTCCGTATGAACGAGATTTTATGCTTAAATGGCTTAAAACTTTTTACAGAAGATTCTTTAGCCAGCAGTTTAAACGCAGCTGTCTCCCAGATGGTGCAAAAGTTGGTACAATCAATCTTTCTCCTCGCGGGGATTGGAGAATGCCTAGCGATGCCAGTGCTGCAGTCTGGCTTAAAGAGGTAGAGGAACTGTGTTAAGTTATCAGCACGCTTTTCATGCAGGAAATCATGCTGATATTCTTAAACATTATGTTTTGTATCTGGCAATAGAAGCCCTGAATAAGAAGGATAAACCTTATACAATTTATGATACTCATTCTGGCAGTGGACTTTACGATTTGTATGACAACCGCAGTCTTAAAACTGGAGAAGCAGAGAAGGGGATTATAAAGCTTCTTAAAGATAAGAATCAGGCTCCTGAAAGTTTTAAGTCTTTTCTGGATTTTATATCAACATTTACTAAAAAAAATCTATATCCTGGTTCTCCTGCAATAGAGTTGTCTCTTTGTCGTAAAGAATCAGATTCAATAATTTTGTCAGAAATACATCCTCAGGAAATAGAAAATCTTAAAGAAAATATTCACCAGTTGAATACAGAAAAAAAATCTGTTCAAATTCATAATCGTAACGGCTGGGAAATGATTAAAGCTCTTACACCTCCCGCAACAAAAAGAGGACTTGTTTTAATTGATCCTTCATACGAAGAAACTGAAGATTATTTACATGCAGCAGAAGTTATTAAAGCAGTAAATAAAAAATGGAGTAATGGTATTATTTTACTGTGGTATCCTTTACTTGTTCACAGGGAAATGGAAATCAGCAATATGCTTGATACTATCATTAATTCGGCACAGAACGTTAATCAGAATGTGGAGATTGCAGATATTCGCTTGTGTGTTCAGGATAAAGCTGCTCATAAAGAAGTTTCACTTGAAGAAAATGCACAAATAAAAAATCCGCCCCGTTTGTACGGAAGCGGAATGTTAGTAATAAACTGTCCATGGAAACTGCAGGAACAGGCACAGGAAGCAGTTACTTTTACAGAAGCAATTCTTAAAGAATAATTATTTCTTCTTTTTATTTTTAGTAAATAACTGGGCAATTTTTTCAAATAAATGCTTAAAGAACAGATAAATACGGTAGAAAAAACCTGGATGGCGAAGTCGTTCAAGTCTTTTGTAGCCTTCCAGTAATTCTTCTTCGGTAAATTCTTTGCGCTGGTTGTTTTCTTCAATTTCCATTTCCAGCTGTTCGATTTCAGAAAGATTATCAATAATGTTCGCCTGAATATTTGTCCAGCCGATTTCTTTTGCAGCAGTAAGTCTTCTTTCTCCGGCAATAAGCTGATAGTTACGGTTAATTGTAATAGGATTCAAGAGACCGTAAGTTTTAAGGCTTTCTTTTAGATCATCAAGATTACCTAAATCTTTTCTTACGCGGTGTTTTACTTTAATATCCTTGATTGCAACTAACATAAACTACCTCTCTTTTTTATAACTATTCCATTAAATAGTTATAATCGTAATCATCTTTATTTGAAATATAATTACTTTTCTGCACGGTTTCAAGGGAGTTGATATCAATATTAACTCCAGAAAGATCTGTATCTAATGTTACATTGTTAATTGAGTTCCAGTCAACTTTTAAAGGAGAGGAATCAAATACCTCTGTTCTTCTAAATCCTGACTGATACATTTCTTTTTCAAGAATCATAATAGTTCTGATAGAATCTGTCTGACCAGAATGAACAGGACAAATATCTGTTGGTTGTGTACCTTCAAGGAACCACTGGGTAGTTTTGTGATCTCCACAGGCTTCTGTAAGAATTTTACCGCTGGTTGAACATACGGTTGCTTCAATAACGCCTGTTAATGGTTTAGGGAAGTCTTTTACAGCCATTCCTTCATGAATCTTACCAAAGTATTCACCCCATGCATAACCTGCCAGAGTAGAACCTGTAATTCTTAAACCAAGAGACTGTCCAGGACGGTCAAAACCAAACCAGAAGGCTGCTGCGTAGTAAGGGGTAAAACCACAAGTCCAGGCATCGGCCCAGTTCTGTGTAGTACCAGTTTTACCGGCAGATGGCATATGATATGTTTTTCCTTTTTCGTTCTTATAATTGAACTTTCCATACTGACCGGCAAGAGTTCCTCGCCATACAGTCTGTTCAAGCAGTTTTGTCATAACAAAAGCAGTCTGTGGTGAAATAACCTGAATCCTGTCTCCTTTAGCAGCCTGCTGTTTACGGATATCAAGTTCAGGAGTTTTAATTACATTGCCGTCTTTATCTTCAACTGTACGGATAGCAATTGGAGTTACTTCTTTACCACCGTTAGAGAAAATAGCATAAGCACGAGCCATTTCTATTGGACGAACAGAACATACACCAAGACCAATTGGATAACCTGGAACAAAGGCTCTGTTTGGAAGTTCATCATCTGGAATACCAAGCAAAGCAACTGCTCGGTTAATTGCGGCATCAAATCCGATTCCATCAAGAATCTTAAGTGAAGGAACGTTCATAGAATGAATCAAAGCGTAATACAGTGAAACATCACCAACCCATTCACCGCGGAAGTTCTGTGGAATATATGGTTTACCATCGGCTGTATGGAATACAACCGGTGTATCTGAAATCTGTGTTGTAGGTGTAAACTTTCGGGAATCAATTGCGGCAGAATAGTAAAGAGGTTTGAAAGTAGAACCTGGCTGAACTTTAGCCTGAATTGCACGAATAAACTGATTTTCCTGATCGAATTTACTACCGCCAACTAAAGCATCGATGTAACCGGTTTCTGATTCAAGAGCAATCATTGTTCCTTCGATAGTAGTTTTTTCTTCCGACTGTTTTGTTAATGCAGCCGCACGGTTTACAATACCAATCTTAAGTTTATCTGTACCTGTCATCATGGAAATAATATCCAGAACAGGGTTTACATCATTCAAATAAGCCTGATTAGCAACAAATTCAGAACGCTGTTCACTTACTTTAAGTTGTGGAATATCAAAAATCAAAGAAATCATTTCGGTAAGTGGAATATATGTACTGAAAGCAAGATTTTCACGGCTTGAATGTTCTTTTTTGTAACGGTCATTGGCAATGGCAATGTATTTTTCCATTGTTTTCTGTGCTACCTGCTGATGTTCCAGATTAAGAGTTGTATTTACAGTAAATCCAGATGTATAAATATCATCAGAACCATAAATCATATTGTTTAATTCACGGCGAACATATTCACTGAACCAAGGAGCTTTATCATCACGCATCATATATGCGGAAGTAGAAGTACGAGTGTAGTCGAAGTTAGACCAGAATTCTTCGTAAGAATCATCAGCATCCTGTTTTGTAATTAAGTTCTGTTCGACCATAGAAGAAAGAACATACTGCTGACGGTTCATTGCACGGTTTGGATGATCAAATGGATTATAATGAGCAGGGTTTGAAAGCTGTATTACGAGGATTGCAGCTTCTGCCGGAGTGATATCTGTTGCATCGTGACCAAAATAGTACTTTGAAGCAGCGTTTACACCATAAGTACCACCACCGAAGTAGATTTTATTCAAATACAATTCAAGGATTTCATTTTTAGAATAACGGCGTTCCATCTGGATTGCATACCACAATTCCCAGAGTTTACGGCCATAAGACATATCAGTACGGTCACAATAAAGTGTACCTGCAATCTGCTGAGTAAGAGTAGATCCACCACCTAAAGTCTGGTGTGTTAATTTACCGATTACAGCACGGAAAAGTGCCTTAAAACTATAACCATTATGAGAGAAGAAAATACGGTCTTCACGGGTAATTAAGGCATCAATAAGGTGCTGTGGAAGTTTCTGATAAGAAATAATTTCACGTTTTTCATCAGAAGAAAATTCTGTGATAAGCTCACCGTTAATATCAATAAGTTTTGTTGGAAGTGCTGTATTAAATTCTGTAAAATATTCTGTATTTTTTAAATTCTGAGTTCCAGAAAGGGCCAGTCCTAAGCCTGCACCAAAGAGTCCTGCAAATATAAAAAGGAAGCCTACTAAAAAAATAGGCGATTTTTTAAACTTAGTCATAACAAGTATTATAATACATTTTTATATTAGTTTCTACTTATATGTAGATATTCATTTGGAAGTATAAAAAGATTAAAAGGACAAAAAAAAGGCACGGATTAAATCCGTGCCATGCCCATCAGGCAATCGGGAGCATGGGTGGGAGGGGAAAATGCCCC
>JAKSTK010000023.1 GCA_024402615.1 Treponema sp. | reverse complement strand
GGGTAACAGTTTTTCCGTTTACAAATACCTGCCCCGAAACAATAAGCCGCCTGATTTTTGAATTAGAAATATTTGCAGAGAGGTCTGTCCCCTGTACACCTGTAGAATTATCTGCCGAAAGCTGGATTTTTGCGGGAAGTTCACGGCGTAAAAAGTCGTTCAGTGGAATTTTTTCGGTAGTTTCTAAAATAATTTTTTCTGCCATTACTGTTTCTGCTCCTCTTCAGACGCAACAGAAACTGACGGTCCAGATATAACCGCTTCCCGATCTTTTCTGATATTATAAATAAAATTCATAACAGCCATTGAAATAATTATGATATAACCAGTAACACTGAGCCAGTCTGGTAAATCACCAAAGAAAATTAAACCTAAAGCTGTAGAAAAAATAATCTGTGTATAATCGTAAATGGAAATTTTACCGGCAGGAGCATAAAAATAAGCAGCAGTAATAGTAAACTGTCCGCCTGCAGCACAAGCCCCGGCACAAATCAAAAATAATAACTGAAGCCAGGTCATAGGTTCATACCAGAACAACATATAAGGCAGACAAAGCAACAAAGAAAATCCAGAAAAGAACAAAATAATCACTTTTCCATTACACTTCAAAAGTCCAAGCTTACGGACACAGGCATAAGCAAATCCTGCTCCAACCCCGCTCATAAAGCCTGCAAAGGTTGGAAGACTTTTAGAAAAATCAAAACTGGGTTTTACAACCAGCATTGCACCTAAAAATGCAATAATTACAGCAATTAATGGAACCGGTTTAATTTTTTCTTTAGTCAAAAAAAGACTGAAAATAATGGCAAAGAAAGGAGCCATTTTGTTCAAAATGGAAGCATCTGAAAGCACAAGATGATCAATTGCGTAAAAATTACCAACAATTCCTACACTTCCCGCAATAGCTCTTAAAAACAGATACAACAGGGCGCCTTTTGGAATTGCAATTGCTTCTTTTCCTTTTGTGCGTAAATCCTTAATAATTCCGAATAAAGCAATTACAAAAGCAACAACATTTCTAAAAAATGCCTTCTGTAAAAAAAATAAATCACCAGAAAGCCGAACAAAAACTGCCATCAAGGCAAAAAAGAAAGCAGATGCTATGAGACAAATAATTCCTTTTGAGGTATTGCTGAGTTTTACGGTCATATTACAAAGCTTCGATATTTAATTCGCCCGCTTCATCAAGACTGAAACGAGTTTTACAGTGTTCCATACAAATATTTTCTGCAAAAGCCTGAAGATCCATTGCTTCTGGACTCATTAATTCTTCCGGATTCCATACAGTTTCCAGCTCTGCAGTTTCTCCTTCGCCGGCAAGACGGGAAAGAACACCATTAATCTGAACTATGTCGTGAACTAAAGGAATAAGAGAATGCTGGCCTTTTTCTTCATATTTTTCATCAAGAAACAAAAGCTGCATTTTTTCTATAGATTTGTGATTTTCTGCCTCTGGTGTAAAACCACTTTTAAAATCACAGTTATTACATCGCTGCCATTCTGCAAAATCTGCAAAAAAACGGGAAGCATAAATACGCAGAGGTTTTAATGCTGAAAGAAACCAGGGAACTGCTCTTCCGGCTGAATAGAAAGTTCTGCAGCTAAAGGCTACATCACGGCAATAACGAATATCCTTTGCAGAAAAGATTCCGGAAACTTTTGCTGTCTGCTCAAGTTCAAGATTTTCTGTCTGTGGAAAATCAATATGATTAGGATACTGATTTACTGCAAAATCCAGTCGATCCATAAAGTTTTTTAAAGAATCACCTTCTGCAGTGGCATAAGTAAGATAAAATCCAAAAACCAGTCCGTACTCATTCAAAAGATTTGCTTTATTGGCGTAGAATTTTTTATCGAACAGTAATTTTCCGCCCTTATTTGAACATTCCAGAGGAACATCAATAGAGCAGAAAATTTGAGTAGCAGCAAGCACTACTTCTTTATCAATGGCAGAAGCATCAACCAGAAGATTCAGGTAAATATCCGGTGCTTTCTGTGCAAAAAGATTAATTATTTTAAGAATCTGGCGTTTGTCCTTAGAAACAGAAGCATCATGTAAAGTAAACTCAGTGATTCCTTTTTTGTGGAAATCTGAAATCTGAGACTCTAAATCTTTTACTGCAAACTGATACTGTTTATCCATAGGGATATTACGACTCTGTCCTAAGAACAAAAAACTGCAAATTCAACTGTTTTATTACAATAATGTAATACCACGTTTACTGCAGTCTTTTTTAATTTCGTCTGTCCAAACGCTTACCTGAGTTTCACCAATGTGTGCTTTTCTCAAGAGGAACATACAAAGTCGTGACTGACCAATTCCACCACCGAGAGTCTGTGTAAGTTCACCGTTCAAAAGTTTTGAATGGAATTCAAACTTAGCTCTTTCTGGGCAACCTCTTTCTTCAAGCTGTGCTTTTAAGCTTTCTGGGCTAACACGAATACCCATTGAAGAAAGTTCAAAAGCAGAGTTCAAAACTGGATTCCATACAAGAATATCGCCGTTTAATCCGCGGTGACCATCACCACTTTCTGTAATCCAGTCATCATAGTCTGGAGCACGACCATCATGGATAGAACCATCAGGAAGTTTTCCACCAATACCTGTAACAAAAATTGCACCATATTTTTTAGCCATTTTGTCTTCGCGTTCTTTTGGTGTGAGATTTGGGAATTCTCTCTGAAGATCATCAGCATAAAGAATCTTAATTTCTTTTGGCAAAATTGGTTTAATTTCTGGATAGCGGTCATAGAGGAAGAACTCTGTGCGCTGAATACAGCGATATACCTTTTTTACAATTTCGTGTAAGTAGTAAACTGTGCGGTCTTTTGGATCAATTGCCATACACCAGTCCCACTGATCAACATAAATTGAGTGAATTGGATCCAAATCTTCATCAGGACGGAGAGCATTCATATCTGTGTAAATACCAAAACCTGGTTCAAGTTCCAGATCAGTAATTTTCATTCTCTTCCATTTTGCCAAAGACTGAACAATTTCCATTTTCTTTTCATTCAAAGCTTTTACAGGGAAAGAAACAGGACGTTCAACTCCGTTCAAATCATCATTAATACCAGTACCAGCACCTACGAAAAGTGGAGCTGTAACGCGGGTAAGATTCAATTCAGTAGAAAGTGCTAACTGGAAAAAATCCTTAATTGCAACAATGGCATGTTCTGTTTCTTTTGTGTTCAAAATTGATTTGTATTTTGCAGGCAACTTAATCATTTTATTTTATCCTTATATATTTTTATTTTTAATTCTTAATTTTTTATGCACCGTGATAATTAATCAAAGTTGTAACATTTACAGGTTCAAGAACTTTCTGATAGTTCAAATCTGGGAGGCCAATTACACCAAAGAAATCTACAACTTCTGCACCACCCTGTTCAATAAGATTTTTTGCAGCTGCCAGAGTTCCACCAGTAGCAATAAGATCATCAATTACAACAATCTTCTGACCTTTTTTAATATCAGCCTTGTGAACTTCAATTTCAGCAGTTCCATATTCCAAAGCATAACTACATTTATAGGTGTCGCCAGGAAGTTTACCTTTTTTACGGATTAAGATTAATGGAACGCCCAAAGCCTGTGCCAAAGGAGCACCAAAAACAAAACCACGAGATTCAACCCCAGCTACTGCATCAATATTCTTATCTTTATAGATAGAAATCATCTGGTCGAGACAAAACTTAAATGCTTCAGGATTTGCAAGTATGCTGGTAATATCATAAAAAAGAATTCCTGGTTTTGGAAAATCAGGAATTCGACGAATTGCTTTATCGAGCTGCTCAAGATTCATAAAATTCACCTTTTTCTATAGAAAATAACGGTAATATTTTAATACTATGAGATATCTAACGCAAGAGAATTAATTTTATACTTTACTGTTTCTGCTAAGGAAGTAAATCGAAAGAATTATCATAACAAACAGATAAACTCCAAAACCAACCCATAAAGCCGAAAGTCCACCTGCAATTTCCAGGAAAGCATAATTCAACAGCTTAAACAGGAACATCAACAGATTATAAAGCAGCATTGAAACAACAATGAAAATCGGGAAGAAAAATACCCATGAGAATCTGAAATACTGTGTTGCTCCAATACGGTTATTCCATGCAAAAGAACCCAGCAAAATAAAAATACAAAGCAGGAATAATGGATACAAAAGACGATTAAGCAAAACCTGTCCGTATTTTTCTGCTGAATAACCGTATTCTGCAGCTTTTCCGGCAAACTTAAACAAAGTGAAGATTGTGCTGGTTTCTGGTGTTTCTGGACTGTTTTCTACCATTAAGAAATCTTTATATTCAATTGGGAAAAGCAGATAATCAGAAACATTTTCCTTTACTCTTCCGTCAGGCATATAGTGAACAGGTGCACAAACATAATCTTCTTTGTCGCGGCTAATAGATTTTAAAAGAATGTAAGGAACCTGTTTTGTTTCTTCACTGATTCCCAGCATTGATTTTGTAATGGCATTAATATTTTCTACAGAAACAGGCATTACTTTTGCATAAGGAGTATGAATTGTATATCTCCACTCTCCCCGTTCGTTCAAGTAAACAATAGACAAATCTCTAAGATACTGAACAGACTGTCCTGTTGCTTTTACATTTGTTAATCCTTTGAAGTAAACAATTGCTCTTTCACCGTTCATTAAAGTATAAGAGAAATGAACATCATTAGCATTTTCAAAGCTGGAAAGTTCAAAGGTTTCATCCATAAAGAAATATTTCTGTTCGATTCTTTCACGGGCAATTTCGTAATAGAAATTAACATCACTGTCCCGTTGCATTTCTATATAGTTAGCAAGAAGGAACTGGAAAATGTAATAAGCCTGAAGATCATCTTTTTCCATAAGAGCTTTATAACCCTTATATTTCTGTTCAAAGAAAAATTCTTCTTCTGTTTTTTCGAATTTCTGAACCTGAGAAAGATTATTCCAGGCTTCAGCAGAAAGCACTTTCAGATTTTCATAATTTGGATCTTTTGAAGTACAGAGTTTAAGTCCCAGTTCTGAATAATAGTGAGCATTAAACCATTCTTCTTTTGCAAAAGCTTCTCTGGCTTTTTTGTAGCATTCAAAAGCTTCTGTGATTTTATCTCCATCAATTTTTAATGAATTATCTTCTATAATTAATGGCTGTGCACTTGTAAGATCAAAACGGAGAGTGCTGGTGTACTGGCGGTTAATTTCTATATCTGCTTTACTTTTAAGATCTCTGGCTTCCTGAGAATTTGGATCCAGTTCAAGGGCTGTCATAGCATAAGCCAAAGAACGTTCGTAAAGTTTATTTTCATAAAGATTATTTCCAACTTTAATGTACTCTGCAATGATTTTTGGACGGTTGATAATACTCTGCTGACGGCGTTTTACAAGCAAGCCGAAAGTTTCATTAGAAAGAGTAAGAATCAAAACCATTACCAAAGATGGAATTAAAATCATCTTAAAACGGTCTAACATTGCATGAGAAAAACTATTTGTACTTCCTTCTGGATTACGACCGAAGTGAACAGAAAATGCAACTACAAATCCTGTCATAAACAAAGCAGGCAGAAACATGAGGAAATAGGTAATAGCATTATAGAACTTATAAATAAAAACGCTTTTTGCAGGAACTTCAACAGGAATCTGAACACACATTCCTACAACAAAGCAAACTAAAAAACCTGCTACAAGAAAAATGCCTAAACTAAGTAATATTTTTTTCATAATCTATCCCGCCCGTTTATTTTCCGCTCTTTTTTACATGAATAAATCTGATTAAACCTGTAATAGAAAAACCAATAGCAAAAATCAGATTAATAAGAACAAGAACTGGTTCATCCATAATTTTTCCCATTGCCTTAAACATACCAATATTATCCAGATTTCTGATTTTCAGAAATTCAAACCATGGCATATAGTAAACAGTATTAAAAACAAGAATCAGACAAGTTACTACAACTAAAATACATGTATTAATAAGCTTCCATTCACTGAGGTTAGAAAGTCCAAAAACACTGCAAAGCACCAGTCCAACAGAAAGAAATGCCAGCCAGAAAGTCCAGCCTTTAGCCCATGCTCTTTGTGCACGCAACACGAACAGTCTTAAACTGATAAATTCTGTATTTTTGCTTTCCTGAAAACTTTCTTTTATAAGAACATCTTTGTAAGGAGCCGCATCCCTATAAAGGACAAAATCTGGAGTATCCTGAATTTCTTCCAGAGTTACCTGACCTTCCTGAGTTGTATCAATAACTACTGTAGAAGTGTCATAAAAAGTAAAAGCATCTTTCTGGAAATCCCTTGTAAAATAGTAGATTTTATCACCAGATTTTCTAAAATAACCACCTGTTAGTTTTGATGAAGCAGCAGTAGAAGTTGAAAGGAAATTGTATTTGTTTCCAAGACTTACAGTTAATGGAAGCAGGCCACCCCAGGTAGCAGCTGCAAGAATAATAAAAGTAATAAAATGTGCAACTCCACCTGCTTTCTGGATTTTGTAATAAACTGTAACTGGACAAATCAGAGCAATTAAACAGGTACCTGTGAAGAAAATTGAACTTAATAAGTCGGTTTTTAAAATGAAATTTGATTTGCCGCCAGCCACAAAATTTAATACATTAATATAGAAAGAATAAAAAAGTGTTCCTGCTGCTAATCCTAAAATTAAAAACAGGAAGTAAAAAAGGACCATTTTTAAGGCTTTTTTCATAAAATTACATCTCACAAGTATAATAATTGATTATTACAATAATCCTATTTCTATTATCGTATAATTTCATATTATTGTTAATTTTTTTTACAAATACACCGATTCAATAGTAATAGTTGTAATATTCTAGACTTGTATAAATTTGCAGTTGCATTTATAATATTAAACTGGTTGGAGTTAAAAATGGATTTTAATAACAATATTATTCCTGGTTTTGACCAAGAAAAAGATGATAGTCTCTCTATTAATCTTCGTAAGGCCGAAGGCGTGAATAATGGGCTTTTTATCTATCTCAGCGGTTACATTGATACATACAATTCAAGCTTTTTTCAGAAAAAAATATCTCAGGTTATTGAAGCCGGATATATTAATCTTATTTTCAATTGTTCTTCATTAAACTATGTATCTTCTACTGGTATTGGATCATTCACAGTATTCTTGAAATTAGTTAAACCTAAGTCTGGAGATGTAGTTCTTCTTGAAATTCAGCCTAAGGTATATGAAGTATTCCAGTTGTTAGGTTTCTCACAGTTCTTTAATATTAAAGATACTCCAGAAGCTGCAATTGCATTCTTTACACAGGGTAACATTACTGCTAATTCAGTATTCCCTGTAGTAATTGCTTGTCCAGTTTGTAAAAAACGCCTTAGAGCTACACGCTCAGGTAGATTCCGCTGTTCAGATTGTAAATCAATTCTTGCAATCAACAGTCGTGGAGAAGTTTCTCTCGGCTAATTACTAATTCTAAGTAATGTAAAGAAATCCGGTTCTCGCCGGATTTTTTTTATTTTAAATTTTATACCAAATGTGAATAAAATGTGGAAATCTCGGTGGAATTCTTTTATTTTCTTACTTTTTGTATGTATAAATTATTATACAATATCAACTATTGAGACACTATAAAACCGTCAATGTATTAACTCTTATTTCTTTATATTATATAGAATTATATAATTCACGAAATAAATAACATTAACTAAAATAATCACCTTTTTACTTAATAAAAAGTAAGAATTCCACACTTACTTAAAAAAATGTGGAATTCTTGTGGAATTTAAGTGAAATAAATGTGAAATAATGGAGATTTCAATTTAAATGTCTGTTCGATTTTAAATAGATTTGTTTTTTTAGGTAATTATTTATATACTTAATTCTATGCTTAAAGAATTTGAAGACAGATTAAATAAGATTGAAGCCGCTTTGGAAAAGGCCGTAACTATGAATTTTTCTGAAGAATGGAAAACTGCATCTTTTGGAAACCTTCCGGCTGCAATTAAAACAAAACATATTCAGAATTTAATTGAACCAAACAAAAATCTTATTGACTTAGGCGGAAAACGCTGGCGTCCCTTATTACAAATTCTTTGTGCAGAACTGGCTGCTCAAAACAATAAATGTGAACTTACAGAAGAACAGCTTTACTCTCTTGTTCCAATGGTTGAGTTTGTTCACACCGCCAGCCTGATTCATGATGATATTGAAGATAATGCAGATTATCGCCGTGGAAAACCTGCCGCTCATATTACTTACGGTTTGGACACAGCCTTGAACGCTGCAGCCTGGCTCTACTTTGAAGCTCCAGTTTGCCTTAATTCTAAGGATATTTCTGCAGAAATGAGTCTTAAACTTTACCGCCTCTATACTACAGAACTTCGCCGTCTGCACCTTGGACAGGCAATGGATATTTACTGGCACAGAGAGAAAGGTCTTTTTCCGGAAATTGAAGAATACAAAGCCATGGTAAAAAACAAGACCGGAACACTTGCCTCTCTTGCGGCAAAAGCAGGAATTATGGCAGGAGGTGGTTCTGCACAGCAGGTTGAAGAAATTGGCAGTACAGCTGCAAATATTGGAATTGGGTTCCAGATTATTGATGATGTAATCAACCTTACAACAGGAAACCCTGGAAAAAAACGGGGAGATGATATTGTTGAAGGCAAAAAAAGTCTTCCAGTCTTACTGCACATCCAGAAAAAAACAGAAGACAAAGAAATCATTTCGAAGCTTATGGAACAGGCCGCAAAAGAAGGGATTGATTCTCCTGCAGTAGAAAAATGTATTGCAGTTTTAGAAACCAGCGGCTGTATTCAGGAAGCTGCAGCACAAGGAAAAAATTTAATTCAGGAAAACTGTCAGCTAATAGGCAATTACTATAAAAACGGAAAAGAAATTTCAGATCTGATTGTTACATTATTTAATTCTATGATTCCAGAGGCTTTCAGATGATAGAACAACCAGATAAATTAAATAATCAGGCAATCCAGCTTTCCTCGGAAGGGGATTTTGCTTCGGCAATTGCCTGCTTCAAAAGAGCAATTCTTCTTCAACAGGATAATTATCTTCTGTGGTACAATCTTGGAGTTACTTACAGAGATGCAGGCGAACTTTCAAACGCACGAAATGCACTTAAAAAAGCCTATGACATGAAACCTTCTAATGAAGATGTTGTGGAAGCCTTGGTTACAGTTTGCCTTCAGCTGGAAAGAATTTCAGAAGCAGCATTCATTGTAAAAAATGCATTAAACCAGGATCATTATAATTCCCGATTCTGGAATCTTCTTGGAGTGACATATTTTCAGAAAGAGAAATATGAAGAAGCCTGTTCCTGTTTTGAAGATGCAGTCTCTCTTAATCCATACTATAAAGATGCATTATTTAATTTAAGAGACACCTACAACCAGTTAGACAACACTGCCGGTGAACTGGAATGTGCAAAGAGACTTTCTGAATTAAAATAAGTTGATTAGTTAAACTGATGCTCTTTTGCCAGAGTATTTACTGCGGCTGCCAGTTCACTTAGTGGAACCTGTTTCTGTACACCGCCCATTTCCCAGGCAACTTTTGGCATACCATAAACAACACTGGAAGCCGCATCCTGTCCTAAAGTCCAGGCCCCTTTCTTTCTCATTTCTGCAATTTGAGCAGCACCGTCTCTTCCCATACCGGTCATAATTACACCTAAAGCACGGTTCTGATAAATTGATGCAACTGATTCAAAAAGCATATCACAGGAAGGTCTGTGTCCGTTACGGAGAGGTTCCTGGTTCAAACGGATTGTATTTCCAATCGGGTGACGTTCAACAATCATATGATATCCGCCAGGAGCAATATAAATGTGTCCACTCATAATTGCTTCTCCATCCTTCGCTTCTGTAACTTTTAACGGACAGATATTATCAAGGCTGGCAGCAAATTCTGCAGTAAAACCGGCAGGCATATGCTGAACAACAAGAATTGGCTGTTTAAGACCAGGGTCTAATGCACGGAACATTTCACGCAAAGCATTTGGTCCGCCAGTAGAAATACCAATGGCAATAATTTCGATGCGTCCCCCTTCTCTTTCTGGAACAATAACAGCAGGCTCCTTTGGTTTTGGGGGAACATAAGAATGAGCAATAATCTGTTTTGTAGCAGCAGCTTCTACTTTCTGAACATCTTCACCTTTTTTCTGAGCAACAAAACGAGCGGCTTCTTTAAGTTTTAACTGATGAGAGAAATAGTCGGTGGATGGAACATTTTTACCATGACGGGCAGCATATTTTCCACCGTACGACGAAACATAATCGACAATTTCAGAAGAAACATCTGAAATATGAATACTTACAGAATATCCGCCTGGTTTAGTAATAAAATCTGAAGCACCTAATTCCAGACAACGCTTTGTAACTGCGGCACCTTCAAGAGCAATACTTGAAAGGATGATTACCGGAATATCGATATTTAATTCTTTTCGTTTCTGAAGGAATTCAATACCGTTCATTTTTGGCATTTCAATATCCAGGAGAATTACATCAGGTTTAATTGTTTTTAATTTTTCTAAAAGATCTGCACCATTTTCGGCTTTTCCGACAACTTTTAATCCGTCTGTATCTTCAATAATACGACCAATCAGATTACGCATTAAGGCAGAGTCATCGCAGATTAAAACAGAAATATCTTCCAATTGTGTATTATTTAAAGGCATAAACTCAAAAAATCCTATTTATTTTTCTGATAGAGACAAGCCCATTCAGTCTTAAGGAATTCAAACTGTGTGTTCATTCCAAAAAGTGATTCAGAATGACCAATAAAGAGATAAGACTGCTGAGCCATTGAAGTCCAGAATCGATCCATAACGGCTTTCTGAGCTGCTTCATCAAAGTAAATAATTACATTTCTACAGAAAACAACATCAAGATTACGCAAACCTGAATCGTTCTTTAAGTTATGGTAGTCGAAGCGGATTGTATTGCGAAGTTCAGGCTTTACCTGATAACCACCTTCAACTTTAGTAAAATATTTAGCAAGATACTCTGTTGGAATACCTGCAATCTTAGCATCTGTATAGAATCCCTGCTGACCGACCATAAGGGATTTAAGAGAAATGTCAGAAGCAGTAATCTGGAAATTATATCCAGGAGGAACAATTTCTTTAAGAACCATAGCAATTGTGTAAGGCTCTTCTCCTGTAGAACAACCAGCACTCCAGATTTTTATAGTTCTGTCACCAGTTTTCTTTTTATTTTCGATTACATGAGGAATTACATAGTTAATTAAAGCATCAAAATGTGGCTGGTTTCTGAAGAATCGTGTAAGGTTGGTAGTTACAGAATCCAGCATGTGTTTCATTTCTTCAGTATTGTGAATTACAAGATTGTAATAATCTGCAGGAGTTGCCAGATTTTTCTGACGGAGTAACTCCTTAATTCTACTGTCGAGAATAGATCTGTTTGTTGCTGAGAAAGTAATACCGCTTTCGTCATAAATTAATTTTCGGAATCTGTCGAATTCGGCATCATTTAAAACTTCTAACATAGAATTATATTATACAACAACTAATTTAAAATGAAAAATAAAAAAAACGCCCGGAATAATTGTTCATTTCCGGGCGTGTGTAAAAGTATCTTGAGTTTAAACCAATAAACTATTCAATCTGTGAAAGTTTTGCTATTGCCAATGTTGCAAGAATTTTTTTCCAATTGAAAGCACCTGTTCCATCTACTTCAACATTTTTTCCGAGACCACTTTTTAATTCCGATGGCAAATTTGCTGTTGAATCATAGAAAGCTGCATTGTAGATAATAGTCCAAAAAGTAGAATTGATAACTACTTCTTTTGTTCCTGTTCCATCTTCATTTTCAGATTCCACAGTAGCATTTTTTGGGAAGGTTTTAAGAGCATACATACCATTTGTTACCTGACCAAATACTGCTGAAAGTAATTCATCACTTGAACCTGCTTTTGGAACCATACAAATTGTCAAACCTTCTGGTAATGTAGTTTTAACAACTTCTTCTTCACCTTCTTTTACTTTATATTTCAAATTCTTATTTGTATATTCCTTATCATTATAAATGGCATAACATTCAATAAGAACAGTCTGTCCACCAACATCATAAGTTAAATCGTATTCACACCATTCTCCTTTAGGACCAAGAAATTCATCTTTATTCTCATCCCAAATTTCCTGCAAACGATCACAACCAGTGAACATAATTCCAGAAACAACAGCTAACAAAACAGCCAATGCTGCAAATGTTTTTTTCATTTCTAACTCCTGAGGTTCAATTTAATGAACCGGTAATAATAATTTTATGAAGGACTTCAGAAGTCCCAGCAACTTTATTAACTGATGCTTTAAATTATAGGTCAAAACATTGATTTTTTCAACAAATTGGAATTACAAAAGGGACAGAGTAAATTGTAAAAAAAATTACACAGGGGACAGAGTAATATATTCTCCAGGTTGTAAATTGTCCGGCAAAAGATATTCCCCCTCCGAAATACGATGCAATTTCTGAACTTTGTTACCTGCTGCCAGAAACATTCTTCTTACCTGATGAAATTTCCCCTGATGAACTGTAATTTCACATTCTGTGTCTGAAATAAAACTAAGTTCTGCCGGACCAGAAAACTGCTCAGGTGCTTTCTTTTCTGCAGGAAGAGTTACTCCTTCTGCAAATTGTTCTATTATACTGTGCTGTTGTTCAACAGGAACGGCAGTTTCTAAAATTGCTCTGTAAGTTTTTGGAATATGATTTTCCGGTCTGGTAAGACGGTCAGAAAAAAAGCCGTCAGTAGTAAAAAGAAGTAAGCCGGAAGTGTCACAATCAAGACGACCAACCGTATGCAGTTTTTCTCCCCGCTTTGATTTCTGTAACTCCTGCAACTCCGGAGGAAGCAGCTGATAAACAGTTTTATGAGAATCTGAAACAGCCGAGCAGACGTAACCTGCAGGTTTATTCATGAGGAGATAGATTTTTTGAGCAGATTTATTTTCCAGAATTTCGCTCCCAGAAAACACCATCCTTGTAGCCCTGAATAGTTTTATCTTCCCCGGCAAGATTCAGGCGTTTCTGAGCAAGTAAAGCGTATTCTTTATTCAACTCAATACCACAATAATTGCGGCCAAGTTTTTTTGCAACAACGGAAGCTGTCCCACTTCCCAGAAAAGGATCCAGAATTACATCACCAGGTTTACTTGAAGCAAGAATCAGTTTTGCGTAAAGCTTTTCTGGTTTCTGAGTCGGATGATCTGTATTTTCAGGCATAGACCAGAAAGGAATTGAAATATCATCCCAAAAATTAGAAGGATATGTAAGACGGAAATTTCCATCATCCTCCTGATTCCAATCCTTTGGTTTTCCATCAACTTTATATGGAGCAATTACACGGCGTTTCTGCTTAACCGATTCAACATCAAAATAATATTCATTTGGATTTTTTACTGCAAACCAGATATCTTCCATTCCGTTTTTCCAGTTTGATTTTGCCCCACGGCCTTTTTCCCGCTGCCAGGTAATCCTGTTCAAAACCGTAAGTTCTTTTTCTACGGCACGCTGCAAAGAAGAGGTACATTTCCAGTCGCCACAAATATAAAGGCTGCCGGTTGGTTTTAATTTTTTGCAGACTAAAGGAAACCAGGTCGCCAGATACTCATCGTAAGAATCTGTAGAACGGGCAGAAAAAGTTGTTCCGTTAAAATTTTTTGTCAGATTGTAAGGAGGATCAATAATCAGGAGATCGGCAAAATCGTCAGGAATATAATTAATGGCATGAAGTAAATCATCATTAATGGTTTTATTCAAAAGGTCTGTCCCCTCTTCCAGCATTGAAGCAGTAACTATCTGCTTTTCCAGCTGAGGGATTTCCTGTTCACTGAGGGTAAGGGTTCTGTTTCGACCGGCTCTAACTTTTTCTGACATAAGATGAGTATAACAGAAAAAAGGAGGTCTGTCCCCCAATAGCCAGAGTAATTTGATATACAAAAGGGACAGAGTAAATTGAATAAGAGGTCTGTCCCCCGTAACATAATCTGTTACACATTTTGCAATGAAACTGCTTTTTCTCTATAATATTTTTATGCGCAAAATTTTGTCTTTTTTGAAAAAAGAACTAATGCTTACAGTTGCAGTTCTGGCGGCTATTATTGCTCTTTTTATTACACCTCCAAGTAAAGAACTCCTTGTTGATATTGACTGGAAAACTCTGGCAACTCTGTTCATGCTGCTTACTGTTCTTGAAGGTTTCAAAAAAGAAAATATTTTCTCTCCACTTCTGGCAAAAACTTCTGCACTAGGATCAATGAAAGGTCTTACCTGTTTTTTTGTTTATTCAGTTTTCCTTTCTTCAATGTTCGTTACAAATGATGTTTCTCTCATTATTTTTGTTCCATTAACAATCATCCTTTTTAGAGCCGGCAACAAAGAAAAATATATTCTGCCAGTTTTGACTTTTGAAAATATTGCTGCAATTCGCGGTTCACTTTTAACTCCTTTTGGAAGTCCACAGAATCTCTTCCTGTTCAGTCAAAGTGGTATTGATGCGGGAAGTTTTATGCTGATGATGCTGCCTCTGTGGTTGTTCAGCGCAGTTCTTCTGTTTGTATTTATTCTGATTTTGTTCCATAAAGATCAGAAAGAAAAAATTGAAATTAATCAGGAAGAAGTTTGTAAGCCTTGGGAAAAAGACCGTCGGCTTAAGCGTATTTTATATTTAAGTCTTTTTGTAATTATTATTGCTACAATTGTTTCAAGAACCCGTTTCTGGCCTTATGTAACTCTCTTTGTAGCATTAATGCTTTTGATTTTTGACGGAAAGATTCTTTTACAGACTGACTATGTTCTGCTTTTGACTTTCCTTTGTTTCTTTGTTTTCAGCTCTTCAATCTGCCGAAATCCTGCTATTTCTGAATTTTTGAAAAATTCAGTTGGTGGAAATGAATACTGGTGGAGTATTTTACTCAGTCAGGCAATTTCTAATGTTCCTGCCAGTATTGTACTCTGGCCGTTTACCACAAATCTCAGAGCCTTACTGTACGGACTCGATTCTGCCGGTTTGTGTTCTATAATCGGTTCACTGGCCAGCGTAATCAATTTACGCATTTATTCCAGAGAATATCCAGGCAAAGCTATGAAATTCATGGGAACTTTTGAATGGATCAGCCTTGCCTTCTTTGCAGTAGTTGTAGGATTGCAATACCTGCTGATTTTTTATTTCTAATTTTTATATAAACGCCTTGTGACATTATAATAAGGTCATATAATTTTTCAGATAACATAATCTTATTGCTGTACTTAATTTTCTACTTCAGATTATGGAACGAAATAAAAAAGTCAGCAGACCTTTATTCTGTGGAAAACAGAATATTGCAGGACTAAATGTCAAACATATCCGATTATCTCAACCCCAGCGAATGTCACAGAACGATTTAGCTATAAGAATGCAATTGAATGGCATTCCCATCAATAAAAATAAAATCCAGAAAATTGAAGCAGGAATTTGTGGTGTAAGTGATATTGAACTGGTAGAACTGGCCCGAGCTCTGGATACTACCGTTCAACAACTTCTAGACACTACTCTTTACGAAAAAGACCTGTATTCTAAACAGCAGGGAAACTCCGCATCCTCTGCAGCACAAAACACAGATATTTACAGCGCAGTTGATTACAAAGAACCTGAAGATAAATAATAATTCTGTGATATAATCTACCCATGGAAAAGAAAATACGCCAGCAATTACGGTTTTATGGTCGTGTACAGGGAGTTGGCTTCAGATACACTGCACAACACGCAGCTTACTCACTGGGACTTACCGGCTGGGTGCTGAACGATTATGATGGTTCAGTTTTAATGGAAGTACAGGGAACAAAAGAAAAAATTCTGAAAATGATTGAAATGCTGGAAAATGGAGTTTTCATAGAAATTGACAGTATTGATAAAACTGAACTGCCTGTTCTGGAATATGAAAGCAGTTTTCATATAAAAGACTAGTTTTTAACAAATAATTAATACAGATTAAACCTAAATCATTGTATAATAATGATATGAAAAAAAAGATTGCCGTTTTGACCTCGGGCTGGTCAATTGATTACTTACTTGCTGTTCTTGAAGGAATGAAAAAATCAGCAGAAAAAAATCAGGCTGATTTATACATTTTTACCAGTTACCGTTACATAGAAACAGACGGCAAACCAAACACAACCAGTTTTGCAATTTTTGATTTACCTGATTATAAAAGTTTTGACGGCATTGTAATTATGCCGAATCTTTTTAATGATGATGAACTGGTAAAAATCTACCACAAAAAAATATTAGATTCCGGTGTACCTGCAGTATCCTTGAATCAGCCTCTGAATGGTTTAAGTTATATTGGCAGCAACAATCACGGAGAATATAAAAAATTAATTAATCACCTGATTGAAGAACATGATGTCAAAAAGCTGGCGTTTATCGGGGGACCAGATAATAATCCAGGCTCAGAATCTAACTATCAGGCATATAAAGAAGCTCTTTCCGACCATAATTTTCCAATTGATAACCAAATGGTTTATCTTAACGGCGACTGGTCTTTTGAGTTTGGCTATGAATGTGCAGAAAAACTGTTTGCAAATCCTAAAAACTATCCGGATGCTGTAGTATGTATTAACGATCTTGCAGCACTGGCAGTAGAACAAGTTGCCACAAGCAAAAAAATCAAAATTCCAGAAGACTTAAAAATTATTGGTTTTGATGATATTGAAATCTCCGGTAAGGTAGTTCCTTCTATAACAACAATTTCAATTAAAGCGGAAAAAATGGGGGAAGAAGCAATTAATCTCCTGTGTAACCCAGCACAGGCCCCGGTTTTCAAAGAAATTAATGCAGAACCTGTATTCCGCCAAAGCTGTGGTTGTCAAAAAGAACTGACACAGTCTCAGTATTTTTATTCACTGAATGCTTCAAAACAGTTGAGTAAAGCACAGCAATTTGCCAGTCAGTTACGCCATTTGGAAGACACTTTTATCCAGACTGAAAATTTTCACTCGTTAAGTGATAATCTGCAGAATTATTTTGAACGTCGCCATAAATTTGAAGGAGAAGATATTGCTATCCTTTTAAAAGAAGAAGTTCTGGAAAATATTCTTCAAACAAAAGAAAAACTTGAGGCAAGTACAGGCTTTGGGAAGAAAATGAGAGTGCTGGTAAATCTAAGTCAGGGAAAAGCTGCTGAACGAAAAACTTTGTCTGCTTCTCAATTAGTTCCTGAAAATCTTCAGTCTGATGAGCCGGCTTTGTATCTTTTTCTGGCAATTTATAACCGTTATTATTTGCACGGATATTATGTTTCAAAAAACAATATTAATATGCTGGAAAATAAAAGCGCTTATAACTGGACTCGTAACTTTGGAACAATTATTGAAAAATTCCGTCAGACTGCAATTTACCGCACAATGAGTGAAAAACTCAGAATTCTTTCTACACAAGATTCCCTTTCCGGTTTATTTAACAGAGCCGGTATGGAAACCTACGGCAATGAATTATTCTGTAAAAATAATGAAGATAAAAAGAAAACCCAGATTATCTTTGTTGATATTAATAATATGAAAATCATTAACGACAAGTTTGATCACTTGCAGGGAGATCTGGCAGTAAAAACTGTAGCAGAAAGTATCAAAAAAGTTATCCCCAAAAGTTATATTGCAGTCCGCTATGGTGGCGATGAATTTGTAATTATTGGAACAAAACGGGGAAACAAGGATTACGAAACCTTAATTCATGAAGATCTGGCGGCCCGCGCAAAATCAATGGCTTTACCTTACGAACTGACAGTAAGCTCTGGTCAGAAAATTTTTACCCCGGGAGAAAAGAATACTCTGCTGGAAGCTATTAAAACTGTTGATAAAATCATGTATGAAAATAAAGAAGAATATCATAGAATAAAAGGGGACAGACCTCAAAAGAAATAAGGAAATAAAAATGATTCAGATATTTGGAACAACAAAAAGCTTTGATACAAAAAAAGCCCAGATGTGGTTTAAGGAACGAAGAATTCCTTTTCAGTTTATTGACTTAAAGGAAAAAGAAATGAGTGCAGGAGAATTTGATTCTGTTGTTACAGCCCTTGCAAGAGTTTATGGCAGCAAAGCAGATGCAATTGATGCACTTACTGATAAAAAAGGAAAAGATTACGCATCAATTGCCTATTTGGATGATGCAGACAAGGCTGCTAAATTGCTGGAATGTCAGAATCTTTTAGTGCAGCCAATCTGCAGAAACGGAAAAGATAAAGCTTCTGTAGGAATGGATACAAAAACCTGGGAAAGCTGGAAATAAAATAAAAAGAACTCGTCTTATATAAGACGAGTTTTTTGTTTAACAGGCAGAAATTATGCAACAGTTTTTTCTGTCTTGCGTTTTCCTAAGAAAATAAACAGTAAAGAACTAAGCAAAAGCAGATATGGATAGAACAACAGCGGAATAATTGTAAAGGCAGAAACCTTTTCTCCTAAAGTTGCAGCTGCCGAAATTGCAACTAACATCTGTGCACCATAAGGCAGAATTCCCTGGGCAATACAAGAGAAAGTATCAAGGATTGAAGCAGTTTTTCTTGGAGAAATTTCATACTGATCAGCCATTTCTTTTGCAATCGGATTAGCCATTACAATTGCTACAGTATTATTTGCAGTAGCAATATCAAGAAGCACTACAAGAATTCCAGTTCCCAGCAAACCTCCGCGGTAACCTTTGAAAATCTTATAAAGCCAGTTCAATAAAGCTTCAAAACCGCCGTAAACTCTAATAAGAGCACAAATTGCGGCTACAAGAATTGCAACCATAGCAGTTTCAAACATTCCGGCAGCCCCAGCTCCCATTCCACCAACCATAGAAGTAAAAGTTACGGCACCGGTTGAAAGCATAATAATTGCACCAGAAACAATTCCCAGCAAAAGAACCAGAAGTACGTTCATTCCAAAAATACCGCCCAGCAAAACTATGATGTAAGGAATAATCTGAATAAGATTATAAGAAGGAATTTCAAAAGGTTTAATTTCACTGGCAAAAGAAATACACAAAATCAAAATCAGGGATACCACAGCGGCAGGTAATGCTATGAGAAAGTTTTCACGGAATTTATCTTTCATTGCACACCCCTGACCATTACAAGCTGCAATTGTTGTATCAGAAATAAAAGAAAGGTTGTCTCCAAACATTGCACCACCCATAATTGATGCAACACACAATGGAACAGAGAATCCGCCAGCCTGAGCCAGAGAAACACCAATAGGAACAATCAAAGTAATAGTACCTACAGAGGTTCCCATAGAAATTGAAACAAGACAGGCAACAATAAACAGAACTGCAATAGCAAACTGAGGAGGGATAATTGAAAGCAGGAAGTAAGCAACACTCTGTGCACTACCCCGTCCAACAACACCAACAAAAATACCAGCTTCCAGGAAGATTAAAAGCATAATTACAATGTTTTTATCTCCAATTCCAGTACCCATAATTTCCAGTTTTTTATCAAAGGAAAGTGATTTGTTCTGCAGGCAGGCAATAAATAAAGAAATGAGGAAAACAACAACAATCGGAATATTGTAAAATCCCATTTCAATTTTTAATACATACTCAAATAAGATTCCCATTCCCAGATAGAGAATGACAAACACACCAATAGGTAAAAGGGCTAAAGGATTCCCCTTTAATTCATTTTTTTCGTTCATTTTAAAATCCTTTTTTTTGTTTTTTCCCTTTAATTATACCATATTAATTAAGAATAAGTATTTTCTTAGAATTTTCTTAAGCTTGTCTTTTGTATTAATATCAAAAATATAGTAAGGTTATTACAAATACTAATAAAAGGAGAGATTATTATGAAAAAATTATTATGTATTTTTGCTGTAGTTGCAGCATTATCAACCTGCGTTTTTGCCCAGGATAAAGTAAGAATAGATTTAGTAGCAGGAGATTCAATTTCTACAAATCTGTACACTACTTCAAACACAACAAATCTTGGAGTAAGAATCGGGCTTGCTGACAATAAAGTTGGAATTCTTGCCGGTGGAATGCTGAGGGAAGCATTTTCTACCTATGATTTTATTGGAGCTCCAGGTTTTACAACAGACTTCTATTTTAATGCAAATCCATATGTTGGTATTGAATTATGGAATTTTGAAATTCTCGGAGGGGTATGCTTCCTTTCTGAAAATGAAGTTACACCTTACGGATCAATCTGCTACAATTTTGACTTGATTAAACCAGAAGGTGGTTTTGACGATCGTTTGAGTCTTAAAGTAGGACTTGAATATTATGTTGATCAGTTCCAGGGAAAATATGGTCCATACAAAGATTCTGAATATCCCGGATTAAACAATCTTGGAGTTGATATTATTTCAATCTTCATTCCAAAGGTTTCAGTCGGTTTACAGTACAATATTGGAATCGGATTCTAGCACTTTACAGATAAGTCTTAAGTTCTGCCAGGGAATTACTGATTTTCCAGCATAAAGGAATAATTTCTTCGGTGGGCTTAATACGATCTGGAACCATAATTACTTTAAGGCCTGCAGCAACGGCACTTTTAATTCCATTTGGACTGTCTTCTACAGCGGCACATTCCTCTGGTTTTAAGCCTAAAAGCTGACAGGCCTTTTGATATATTTCGGGGTGAGGTTTACTGTGAGTAACCATATCGCCACACATTCTTTTTGGAAAATAATCTATAATTTCATTTTTTGTAAGAAGCTTTTCTACAGAAACCTGTCTTGTAGATGAGGCCAGCGCCAGTTCATATTTTCCTGACAAATATTCGAGACATTCTTTTACAAAAGGCATTAAAGGAATTCCTTTTTCTTCATCTATCTTCCAGAAATATTCGCTGGTCTTTTTGAAAAAAGCTTCAGTTGGAAACTCATCTCCAAAGTGCTTTTTCATAATCTGATAAGTATCCTGTTTGTTTGTACCGCGACATTCATTCAAAATCTCCATACTTACCGGATAATTAAAATCTTTTGCCGCCAAAGACCATGTAATATCACTAATACTTTCGGAATCAATTAAGACTCCATCCATATCAAAAATAATTCCTTTGATTTCCTTATTTTTCATATTTCTTAAACTAGCAGAGCAGAACAAAAATAACAAGATTAAAAATAGTGTATACTGAAATCAATGTTTACATATAATATATACTAATATACAATGTAAACATCATCAGGAGGTTTTATGAACAATAAGACTTTGACAGTTGCCTTTCGTACAACTCCAGAAATCAAAGATAAAGCAGAAGCACTTTTTAATTCTTTAGGAATGAGCCTTTCTTCTGCAATAGATATGTTTCTTCACCAGGCAGTAAAAGAAAATCGTTTTCCTTGCTCCCTTGATTCAAAAATAGTTTCAGCAAAGATACAAGATATGAGTTCAACTTATCCTGCTGGCTTTTTCGATTTATTCGGGGCCGTTCCAGATTTGCAGATAGATGAACCGGAAGAACTGGATTTTAATTTAGATTCTAAACGGGAGTCTTTATGAAATACTTTCTGGATACAAACATCATTTCCTACATCATAAAAGGAAAACATCCAAAAATTATTGAGCATTTAAAAAAGATTCCAGCCCAATCAATAGTAATCCCTTCTGTTGTAAAAGCTGAACTGGAATTTGG
>JAKSTK010000022.1 GCA_024402615.1 Treponema sp. | reverse complement strand
AGAGCCGAGCTTAGAGTCCTGCTTCTATCAGCCTTCTTCCCTCGCGTAAGTTTCCCCTCTGACAATTTAAACCTACACTACGGAAAAGAGCTTAAAATAAAATAGCAAGGCTCTGAGTGTGGCTTGATAGTTTCCTTGCCACACTCAGAGCCTTGCTGCCCAGGTCTTTCTGCCCTCCCGTAAATTTTATTTTTTTAAGTCCATTCCTGAAAGAGTAAAAAAAATCGTAGAAAAATCGTTAGATTTTTCCTAATCCGTGTGACAAAAAAAAAGAGGGGAAAGTCTTCCCCTCGCTACAAAGCTTGCGCTTTTACGCTACCCTTTCTAGCGGGCACATTGCAGACAGAATTTGCCCGCAACGCCCACCTTTATTTAGCAGATAGTAGTTCCAATATATTCTTTATCATCCAGAATAGCCTGAATGTTTGGAATATTTTTACCGCCGGCACAAATAACCTTCATACCGTTAGCTTCTGCTTTTTTGGAAGCAATTGGATCAAACGGACAGTTTTTACCAGGAACCCATTCATCACCAACCATTTTTCTAAAATCGGCCCATGAAATTGTATCCAGAGGTTTTGCATCAGGATTTTTGCGTGGATCATCAGTGTAAACCTTTTCAATATTAGAAAGATTTACAATTGTCTTTGCATCAAATTTTTCGCCAAGATAAACTGCATCAGTATCTGTAGAAAAACCTGGTTTCCATCCAGAAGCAACCAGAACCTGACCGTCAAAACAAACATCTTCTGCAGTTGGATTATAAACTACATCATTTTTACAGTAATCACCAAAACATGCTTTAAGCAGCTGTGCATTAATTCTTGTAGCCATAATACCAATCCAGTCAGCTGCATTATCATCTGCTTTTGCACCTGCAACTTCTTTGTAAGCATTCTGGTAAACACGAGCTGGTGCTCCACCCCCTGCAACAAGAATCAATCTGCGGGATTTATCTGCATCAAGCCATGCTGTACACATAGCAACAAATTTTCCTAAAAATTCTGTATCTGGCTTATCAGGAACAATAATAGAACCGCCAACACTTAAAACCTTTGTCATGTAGAACTCCTTATAGGTATAAATTAATATAATCCTTTAATAACAGGAATACCCCAGTAAGAACTGTAATTAACTGTACTTGCCGAAGCTTCTTCCCAAATATTCTGTAAAGCAAAACTTCTTGGATAGTGAACAATCTTATTTTCCTGCGCAAAAGGCTTCATGTTATTCCAGCCTCTTGAGAACAGAATATGATGATTATCCATATTACCAAAATAATACTTATTTACATCAATATCATCCCAAGCCTTGTATTCCAATCCTGCACCTAAAGCAATATCAACTGGAATCCATCCAACACTTGGAACATAGAATTCGCACCACCAGTGAGACTGAGTCATTAAATCCTGCTTAATCAGAACTCCGGAATCAACAACTGCAGGAAGACCAGCACTACGCATTAAGCTTACAAACATAACAGCAAAATCGTAGGCATCCCCTTCTTTAGTCTCCAGCATTTCAATAACCGAGCTGTCTTCGCTGCGTGGCTTATTTAAAATCTTATAGTTTTTACACATGTAATCATAAATACGCTTTGCTTTTCTATAAGTATTTTTTTCTTTACCAATAATTTCTGCAGCCAGTTTAATAATTGCTTCGTTATCACAAGGAATATTTGCTTCGGCCATTGTGTATTTTTTATAGCTCAAATCACTCATAGCCTTAAAGCTGTTGATTTTTTCTACATTCAATTCAGAAGTTGAAACTTCATAAACAGGAAGTACAAAGTTCTGTACAAACACTGTTTTATTTGTGTTATTTCTTTTTTTAGTAATCTGATGAATCAAACAGTTCTGATAGTTCTGCAAAATTGGAGCAGGAGTAATTTCTGTAATTTCATATTCCGGCTGTGCAGCAGTTTTTTCTGGAAGCGGACAACGCAAAGAAATAGTAGAATCTTCACCAGCCACAACATCAGCAACATCTGCAGTATACTGAATTAAATAAATTTTTCTTCCAGTGTAATTTTTAACAAGACCAACATTAACAACAGTAAAATCAACAGGTTCAGACTTTTCTTTTCCAGTATCAACAATTACAACTCCAGAATAAGCACCGTCCGGAACACGAACTCTAATTTCAGAATTACTCCAGTATTCGTAATCCCCGTCAAACTCAGATGCTTCAATCATGTTTTCCATTTCCAGTGCTTTGTTTACAATTCCACCTTCCGAAAGCACCTGATTATAATTTATAGAAAACAAAACCTTTGACTGATTTCTGGCATCACCAAAGTTATTACCATTAATAGTAATTAAATCACCAATATTTGCTTTTGCTGTAGAAAGTGAAGCAATAACAGGTTTACTTCCCTGTGAAACTTCAGTTACAGGAACAGGAATATCAATTTCATTGGCAAACAAAGCAGGTTCAGAAACCATACCCTTTACGCCAACAACTACAAGACCATTCTGAACGCTGGAAGGTAAAACCAGTTTAATACAAGTATCATTCCAGGAAATATAAGAACTTGCAGTTAATTTTGAGCCTGCAAATTCTACATAACTCATATCACGAACATCACCAAAATGCTTACCGTTAATAACAATTACATCACCAGGGGAACCTACAGGAGGAACAATTGCATCAATAACAGGTTCTGCTTTGGAACGATAACTTACAAGTAAAATAATCCCTGTAATACAGAGTATAACTGAGAAAATACAACACCATCTGAAAAGTGCTGATTTGCGAAATAAATAACTAAATCGATTGGTAGAATCCACTAATTATGACCTGCAGCTGGTGCTTCAGGTAAACCTGGAACAACAACTCTTATAGAATTAGACTGTTCTTCATTGTAAAAGTCTGGACGGAAAACATCAACATCTCTAATTAATCTTCCGTTATTTCCGTAAACTCTTGTTCCATTTCCACCATTTGAAACCACAGAACCAACTACATTTACAGAAGAAGCTCTGCGAACATTTCGGTGAACAGGACCAGAAGAAACAGGCTGTGTAATATTACCAGAAATTACCTTACCACTACTACCATTTAAAGAGTATTCTTCAGAAGAAGAAAGAGTGGTTGCAACCATTGGAACAACAGCCCCCTGATTCTTTACGCCAGAATTAGAAAGAATTGTAAAAGGAATCATAACTGCAAAAACAGCAGCAGCGGCTGCCGCAGCAGGAATAAAATAACTTAAAGTATTCTGTTTTTTCTTTGTGTCATCAGATGAATCTGCATGTTTACCCACAGTTTTACTGTATGCCATTTTAATCTGAAGGCGTTCAAAACTCTTGTCTAAATCAGATTTTTCAACATTAAGGGATTCAGAATCTTCACGGAAGAATGACTGCAGTTTCTTTAAAGCGGCCAGTTGTTTCTGGCAGGCTTCGCAGGACTGGATATGAGCTTCGTATTCAGTTTTGTAAGATTCAGGCATTTCATTGTCTAAATAAATAGAGTGTAAATCTCTAGTCGGGCAAGTAGACATCATCGGCTCCTAATAACTTTAATAACTGTTCTCTGGCTCTGAAAACTCTAACCTTAACATTCCCTTCCGTAATCCCCAAAATGTTTCCAATCTCTTTGTAGTTCAAATCACCATATTCACGGAGGATAAGAACTTCCTGAAGATTTTTTGGCAGTTTTTTCAGAACTTCTTTTGCTTTATCAATTGATTCCTGTTTAAGCAAATCTGTCTCACCAGAATCAGACTTACGGTGATCCTCATAAAGAACCTTTTCGTAAGCCTTGCGTTCCCGATCCTTTCTCTTTACATAATTCAACGATGCATTTTTTACTACGCGAATAAGCCAGTATTTTGCATCATTAAGTGAAGGAAAAACCAGACACTTTTCATTTGCTTTAATCAGAGAATCGTGTGCTAAATCCTCTGCAGCCTCTTCATCATTTACAATTCTGTAAGAGATTTTGAAGAGCATCTGCATGGAAGCATCATAAATTTTCTTAAAATCAGCCTGATTACCAGCATTCAAAGTAACAGCGGGTTCATTCTGATTTTCTTCTATATTTTCAAACACTTAATTATCCTAAAAGTTACTAGAGTCTTAATAAATTCCTGAAAAAACTGTAATTAGTTTCTCTTCCAGGTTGGACCGTTTGGTGTATCAATAATAGTAACACCACGGGCAGAAAGAAGGTTACGAATTTCATCAGCTCTGGCAAAATTCTTTTCTTTCTTTGCAGTTGTTCTTTCTGCAACTAAAGCATCAATTTCTGCAGCTTCAGGATCTCCCGCGTGAGCATCAACTGCCGCACCAGAAGTCTTAGCTTGCTCTTCAATAACTGCAAATGCATTTTTAATTACACTAAGACTTAACACCTTGTCCATTTTGAAAATTGCACTTAATGCTTCAGAAGCTTTGCAACCTTTACCGTTAGATTCTTTCTGCATTGCAGCCATAGCAACTGGAGTTGCCAGGTCGTTGGAAAGTCCTTCACGGAATTTAGCAAGATTATCATCTTCAAAATCAATTTTACCAAGAACTTCAGCAAAATTGTCTTTTGTAATACCAAGTTTTTCTTCATCGTTTGCTTTTGCAATAAGTTTTGCAACACGGGCATTCAAAGCTGCACGACCATTTTTAGCAGATTCCAAAGCATCCAGAGAGAATACCAGCTGCTTACGGTAATGACCTCCCAAAAGGAAGAAACGGTAATCCAATGGTTCATAACCTTTATCTTTTAATGAGAAGCCTTTTTCTGCAGGTAAAGTTGTCTGCAAAGTAATAAAGTGTCCGGAAGATTTAGACATCTTTCCGCCTTCAAGAATAAGGAATTCATTATGAAGCCAGTAATTTACCCAAGGACCTTTAGCTCTTTCAGCTTCGTCAAAACTACCTTCAGACTGAGCAATTTCATTTGTATGATGAACTGGAACATGGTCAATACCACCAGTATGAATATCAAAGTGTTTTCCAAGATATTTCATAGACATAGCAGAACATTCAATATGCCATCCAGGATAACCACGGCCCCAAGGAGAATCCCAGGTCATTGCCTGATCTTCAAATTTTGATTTTGTAAACCAGAGTACAAAGTCACCAGGATTACGTTTATTATCATCAACAACTACAACCTTTCTTTTACCAGCACCTGCTTTTAATTCATCAAGATTCAAATTAGCGAGCTTACCATAATCTTCGTAAGTAGAAATATCGTAGTAAAGGTTTCCGCCTGCCATGTAAGTATGACCGTTTTTTTCAATTTCCTGAATTAAAGCAATCATTTCTGGAATGTGTTCTGTTGCCTTACAAATAACATCTGGGTGACGGATATTCAAAGCATCAATATCAGCCATAAAAGCATCTGTGTAGAATTTTGCAACTTCCAGTACAGACTGGTGACGCTCTGCGGCAGACTTTTTCATTTTGTCTTCACCATCATCAGCATCTCCGGTAAGATGTCCAACATCTGTAATATTCATAACATGCTTAATATCATAACCAAGCATATCTAATGTCTTATCAAGAATATCAAGGAAAACATAAGCGCGTAAGTTTCCAATATGAGCATAGTTATAAACTGTAGGTCCACAACCATAAAAACCAACATGACCTTCTGTAATTGGTTTAAACTCTTCCATTTTGTGACCCATTGTATTGTACAATTTCAAACTCATAATCTACCTCTTTGAAACTTTAATGCTTATAAATATACCAATTTTCCCGTTTGTTTACAATAAAAGGGATTTTCTGGATTTTTGAGAGAAGAAATATTTTGATGTCAATTTTTCAGTTACTTTTATTTACAGAGAAATTCAATTGTCATACAGGCAGCGGCACGAGTAAGAGACTGCTTTTCTTTTTCAATTCTCTGATTACAACGCTCAATTTTTGCATTAAGAACATCAGTTTCGCTTCCATATCCGGTCTGAAAAACAGTTTCCTTCTGTTTAATTTTTGACTCAGTTGCTTCAAGCTTCAAATCCTGGTATTCAATTTTCATTGTACAAACATCTGCTGTATTCCACTGTTCATTCAAAGTCTTTTTGATTGTTGAACGGGCATCCAGCTGATTAATATCTGCAGTTTTTGCTTCACTGACTCTTCTGGAAACATCGCGTATTTTCTTTCCGCCATCCCAGACTGTAGTTTTAATTCCTAAAGAAAAATTTGCTGTATATTCATCTTTGCGTAACCAGTTTGGTTCTGCCAGTGGGAATCTGGAACCACCGTAACCAAGAGTAGCCTGTAAAGCAACATCCGGCTTCCAGTTCACTGCACCTTCTGCAATTTTTTTTGCTGTCTGATTCATTTCTTTAAGCTGTGTTAAAAGCTTAATAGAAAGATTTTCACCAGAAAGGGCTTTTTCTTCCATGGACGCTCTATCACCAGCCATAATTTCTGTAATAGAATTTTCATTCAAATCATATTCCAGCAGTTCAAAAGAAAGATTTTCTATTCCCGTAGATCGCTGCAATTCCAGAAACTGATTATTAATCTGTTCGTGTAAATCCTGCTGTGCAATTTCCAGTTCCTTAGCCTGAATTCTGGCATCTACTACATCCTGATGTAAAAGCATTCCCGACTTTTCTGCATTTTCACTTACAGCTACAAGACGGTCGGCATAAGTTTTCTCTTCTTCAATAATCTCATTTATTTTTTCCAGATACTTCAAACTGATTAACCGGGTTTTCAATTCAGTTTCCAGCTGCTGCTGTTTTGATTCAACCTGAGTTAATTTTATGTCGGAAATCTGATTATAAAGAGAGATTGCATTTGTAAGTTTGCCCCAGGTAAATATTGGCTGTGTTACAGAAAGCTGAAAATTATACAGAGTATTTTCCATTCCGTCGTAAAGCTTTACATATTGCCCCGTAGAACCTGGTTTTGAACCACCCGGCCACTGAATTGAATTCAGAATATCATCAACATTCAGATAGATAGCATCCACCGGCGGATTAAGCATATATGTTCCGCTTATCAGAAGATCTACGGTTGGACCAAGTCCACTGTAAGCATCTTTTACATCCAGCTGACTGCGGTTATATTCTTCCTGTAATGTCATTAATTCCGGATTATTATCAAACATTGCCTTTCGCAAGGTTTCGTAATCATAGGCAAAAACAGAAAGAGAAAAAATAAATGTACAAACTGCTATAAAAAATCTTTTCATAACTTACTATCAGCTTTTCTGAATTGTTACTGTTGTTCTGTTTGAATCAACGGCTTTTTCTACACTTGCCGAACCATCAGTAATTTTATAGAAACCAGAAGTAATTTTGTCTGTGTAGGAAGAATCAAACCAGTAAAGTCCTCCACCCAAACCGGCAAAGGCACCGTTTTTCTGAGTTCCTGCAGTACCAATATTCTGTGCAAAAGTTTCTGTACTTCCGCAGAATACAGAATAAGTTGAACCACCGTCAGTAGAACGATACAAGCTTAAAGTAACTCCATTTGCTGTTCCCCACTGTCCGTTGAACTCCGGCACACTGAAGCGGGTTCTTTTTCCATAGAAAGTTGCCCCGTAAGAACTTCCGCCAATTTTCTTTGTTACTACAGTTTTACCTTCAGAATTAACTCTAAAAGCATAATCATCATTTTCACTGTCCCCGTTGTAACATCCCTTCCAGGTAATTACATCTGCATTCTGATAATAAGTAACTGTTACTTCAGGTTTATTTTCTATTCCATTTTTACGGTCAGTTTCATTAAGCCAGCGTGGATAACTTACAGTTACAACTCCACTGCCAGTAATGTTCCCTTTATAAACTTTTGGTGCTGCATCAGTAATTGTTGCTGTTGTCTGAGGAACTGAAATTTCTACATAAACTGTTTCCCCAGTAGTTGAATCTGCAGAAACATCCACAAAATTAAGGGAAATTGCAGTTTCTTTTCTAACCTTAGTAAGTTCTGCATAAACTGTATCTGTTGCACTGTCAGAAGTAATTACAGTTGAACCTTTTGTAAGGCCATAATTTTCATGATAAAACAAAAGATATATTTCTGTAAAATCTGCATCCTTCCCAAATTCAGGAACCATAGATTTCCATACCAGTTTGCTGATTGTAAATCCACCGTTTGCTCCAGAAGTTGTATGTCCATAATAATCTGCATGAGGAACAAAAACTGTGCCTTCCTTCCACTTTTTATAATCATTATTTCGGTCTGTGGCATTTGTGTAAGCATAAACCTCTACATTAGCAATTCCCGCTTTAGGATTAGAGGAAGATTCGGCATCAACAATTTGTCCGCCAGTTCCACCGCTAAAAACTGAATAGCAGCTCATAAATGAAAAACTCAAAAGCAAAACTGCTGTAAAAAATCCTGTTGTTTTTAATAAATTAAATTTTTTCATAAACTAACCTCTATTTCCTGATTGTAAGATTTTCTTTTCTTTCTTTTTTTCTGTCATATAGTACAGTACTGGAATTAAAATCAGTGTAATCAAAGTAGAAGTAATTAAACCGCCTACAATGGCCTGACCCATTGGTGCATACAACTCGGAACCTTCACCTCTTGCTACAGCCATAGGTATGTCCCCCAGCAAAGTTGTAAGAGTTGTAATAAGAATTGGTTTGATTCGGCTGGCAGCACCATCCGCAACACAATCATGCAGCAACTGATTTTCTTCTTCTACGGAAAGTTCAATATGATACTCTCCGTCCCGGTCCTGAGTACCTCTTTCTTTTGCCAGTTCCAGTCTTCTACTTGCCCTCAACTGATTAATATAATCCACAAGAATAATACCGTTATTTACTACAATTCCCGCCAGAGAAACAAGTCCCAGAAGAGAAAGCAGATTCAAAGTTGAACCAAAAATCATAAGGCCTAAAACAACTCCAATAAAACAGAATGGAATTGTCATCATGATTAATAACGGCTGTTTGATTTTCTCAAACTGCAAAGCCATTACAATATAAACAAGGAAGATAGCAATAATAATGGCAGTAACCATTGGCATAACCATATCACCAATCAAAGCCATAATACCACCAGATTTTGAACTTACACCGTTTGGTAATGGATGAGCACTTAAATACTGATTTACACGGGAAGAAACCCCGGAAGTATTTTCACTTACAAGAGTAGCAGAAACAGTAATAGTTTTCGCTCTGTCGGAGTGATTAATCTGAGAAATTGATTTTTCAACTTTAATATCAGAAAGATTGGCAAAAGAAACATTCTGACCATTTGAAGTTATAATATGAACATTAGAAATTGTATCGGCTGTAATATTACCATCCGCAATATTTGAACTGAGATGAATATTATAACGGTTACCAGAAGCCGCATCCTTATATCGGCCCGCATCCATACCCCGGAACAAAATCGCAGAAGTAATCCCCGCTTCATAGCTTGTAATTCCCAGAGAACTTAAATATTCCTGGCTCATATCAATAACCATAGTACTGGTATCAAAGTCAGTATCAAGACGGGCGGTTACAACATCAGGATCGGTAGAAAGAAAATCTCTGATTTCACTGGCAGTTTTATACAAAGTCTCCAGATCTTCTGAAATCAAAGTAAGTCCATATCCACCACCGCCAGAAACATAACTTACCAGTTTATCAAAACCACCATTTGCTACAGTTATTTTACTGTCAGGAATTACAGAAGCCCATATTTCCTGCATCTGGAACATAATATCGTGAACATCCCGTTTACGCTGAGCAACCGGTACAAGAACAACATGAGCATAAGCACTTTCCGGTGTTGCCTGAGAAACAATTCCCTTTGTATAACTTTGTCCTACATAAAAAATAACATTGTCGATTTCTGGAACATATTTATACAACAGTTTTTCTGCCTGCTGCATTTTTTCATTTGTTTCTTCCAGGGTTGTGCCTACAGGTAAATCTGCCGCAATATACCAGTCACCAGAGTCTGTTGATGGAATAAAAGCAACACCAAGTTTTAATGCAATAAAACCAGAGAAAACCAAAAGAAAAACTGCCGCAAATATTACAAAACCCCGGTTTGCCAGAGCCACATTCAAAAGCTTTCTGTAATGCTTTTCGATTTTCTCCATTACTACATCAAACTTACGTGGTTTTGTTCTTACGGTTGGACCAGAATCTTTTAATAAAAGCTTAAGCAGATAAGGAACAACAACAACTGCAACCAGGAATGAAGCAAAAATTGCCATAATGATTGTAAGGGCAACTGCATGAAGAATCTTTCCGATTAATCCAGAAAGCAAAGCAATCGGAACAAAACAAACAATTGTTGTAGCAGCACTGGCAAGAATAGAAGCCGCAACTTCATCCCAGCCTTTATAAATTGACTGATTAACTGTATAAACCAGAGTTCCGTTTTTTAAATCCCTTTCCTTGTAATAACGATAAATCTGATCCAGCATTACGGAAGAACCATCAACTACCATACCAAGGGAAATTACCAGCCCCGAAAGACTCATTAAGTTCAGAGAAATACCAAATAATTTCAATCCAATTAAACTAAAAAGAATACACAGAGGAATTGAAAGAGAAATTGTAAGAGTTGCCCGCCAGTCAGCCAGAAACAGGAAAATAACAAGAACCGCAAAAAGTACACCCATTAATCCGGAAGTAATAACAGTACGCAAAGAAGCATAAACCTGACGGCTGTCATCAGAAATAATGTGGAAACGAACAGCACCGGCAGTTTCCTGTTCAACACTGGCAAGAACTTTTTTTACCTTGTTTACAATTTTTACAGTATCGCCGTCATTTCGTTTTGTAATGCTTACAATTGTCAGTGGGTTTGTTCCATCTGTAACATAATAATTTTCTTCAGGATAACTGAGAGTTACTTCACCAACATCACCAAGTTTAATAATGTTATTTCCGTCTGCAACTCCCACCGGCAGATTTTTAATATCCTCAACAGAAGTAAATCCACCGGAATATCTTACCTGAATCTGTCGATTTTCATAGGCCGCATTTCCTAAAGGCAAAGTAATATTTCCGTAATTCAAAACCTGATAAACAGAAGAGACAGAAACACCTTTTGAAGTAAGCTCATCAATATTAAGTTTAACATCCACCTGAAGTTCCTTTTCACCTTCAATTTCAACTTCAGAAACACCGTCAATTTGAGTTAAACGGGGAGTTAATTCATTTTTAATAAAATCTGTTACACGACCAGCATCCTGCCCTGCTTCAACAGAAAAAGCTACAATCGGCAGCATAGACATACCACCAACCAGTGCACGTGGCTCTCCCTGAATTCCATCTGGCAATTCACTTTTCAAAAGGGAGATTCTGTTTCTTAATTCAACCAGCTGGTCATAAGCGTCATATCCATCTGCATAAGTAATGGTAATCCAGCTTATAGAGTTATAGGACTGACTTTCTACACTCTTAAAATGAGGAAGAGTAACAAAATCTTCCTCAAGAATCTTTGTAACTTCCTGTTCAACATCTTCTGCACTGGCCCCAGGATAAATGGTCATAACGATAGCCTGAGGCATAGTAATATCAACCATAAATTCTGTAGACATTCCGGCAACAGAATAAAAACCGAAAACTGCCAGAACCACAAGGAGGATTGTAATTACTACTGGATGTTTTACCGAAAACTCAGAAACCTTCAATTAGTATTCCTCCAGAACTTTTTCCAAAAGTCTTACCTTCTGACCATCAAACACAAAATTCTGACCATCAATTACAAACCATGAATCAGCATATTTTTCATCAACGATAAAATTTTCACCATCACTAACAGAATTTTCAGGCATTACAAATTCAACACTTTCCTGTTCCGGATGATACAGATAAAAGCTTCCATCCAGTTTCTTGGCTTTTAACGGCAAAACAGGAACATCAGTAAAAGTTCTATAAGCAACCAGAACCTTTACAAACATACCAGGTCTAAAACGTTCACCAGGTTCATCAAGACGGCAAACAACTTCAAAATTCTTACTTTCAGGCGAAACATAAGGAGCAATATTTTCAATTGTTGCGGTAGTTACAGCATCTTCATACATACCTTTTTCTGCAGGACGGGTAATTTTTACTTCCAGCTTATCTTTTTCTAAAGTAAATAAATCAAAATATTTTTCTGGAACTTTAAGACGAACAACTTGCTCAGTTAAATCTGCCAGTACAACCATTGGAGTTCCAGTAGAACCAATTCCGCCAACTGCCTGATTAGCAATTAAAACTGTGCCAGAAACAGGAGCTCTGACTTCAGTGTAATTCATCTGAAGATTAGCCAGATCATACTGAGCCTTTGAAGCGTCATACTGTGCTTTAGCGGTATCATAATTCTGCTGAGTTGTTGCGCCAGCCTTAAACAGACTGTCTACGCGGTCATAAGTACTTTTTGCTGCAAGATAAGCGGCCTGAGCCTGAAGCATTGTCTGTCTGAAAGGTTCATCATCAATTTTTGCCAGCAAAGTATTTTTTTCTACATAGTCTCCCGCTTTCACAGGATATTTCATAATTGTGCCGGAAACGAAAGGTACAACAGGAATCATTGCTTTTGCTTCTACATACCCATTGATTGTTATAGATTCAACAAGTTTTGTTCGAACAGGTTTCTGAATTATTACGGCAGGAATTGTTTCTGCTTTAGGTGCAGATTTTTTCTTCAGGGAAACAACTACAATAAGTGCAGCAAAAAATATTGCTGCCACAGCAAATGCCAGTATTTTTTTGATGGAAATCTTCATAGTACATAAATTTAATAAACGTTTTTTTTGTGTTCAATAGACAAATTTTCATAATTGTCTAGTAATAAATAGACAAAAAAGTGCATTTCGAAAATAATTAAAATATGGCAAACGACTTACAATCTGTAGAAACAAAAAACAAAATGGGCGATGCATTAAAAGCTCAAGTTTACACAAAAGTTTTTTCTAAAATTACGGTAGGTGACATTATTACCAGCTGCAATATCAACCGTAACACCTTCTACTATCACTTTGAAAACATGTACGATCTCCTTTATTGGACTTATGAACGGGAAATCCAAAATATTGTAACTTCTTTCCGTGCCGCCAATGGAACTATTCCACAGGCTTTGGATTTTATTCTTTCTTACATCGACCAGAATATAACCCTCTGCCAGACTGCATATGAATCTTTAGGTGAAAACGAATTAAAAAACATGTATGAACGAGACCTTAAAGATTTTATAAGCATCATCATTGATTTTCTTTGCCAGAATTTCAGCAATCCAATTTCCGAAGACTTTAAAACCTTTCTGACCTTTAATTTTACTTCAATGCTATCTAATCAGATTGCCTGGTACATTAAGTATAATAAAGAGCTGGATAAAAGCCGTTTCTGTGATTACATTCAGACAACCCTTTTCAGTTCCTTAAATGCTACTCTTCAGGAAGCAGAAAAAAAGAATCTGTAGGTTTATAACATATGCCAAAAATGCTATAATAAAACTATGAATGACTATCAGCAGGTAATTGCCTTAATTAAAAACTATGATGCCTTTAAAGGCCAGATTTCTTTTGATGAACCAATGTCTCAAAAAACTACCTTTAAGGTTGGTGGCACTGCTGATCTTTTTATAAAACCTCTGAATTACTATTCTTTCCAGATTGTACTTAATGTAATGCTTGCTACTAACACCAGATTTTTTATTCTCGGTGGAGGCAGTAACATTGTTTTTCCAGATGGTGCTTTTCACGGTGTAGTTATTTCGACCCAGGATTTTAATGAACTGGATTACTTTCCCGTAGAAGATTGCCCGGAAGACTTTGGAACAATCACCCTGGAGAAAGATGAAGTTCTGGTTACCTGTTTTTCAGGAACCCCAATGGCGACTCTTGTTAATTTCTGTACAAAAAACTGTATTTCCGGTTTAGAGCAGTTTGCAGGACTTCCAGGCTCTGTAGGAGGCGCTTTGTTTATGAACGCCCGATGCTTTGATAAATCTATTTCCGATGTACTTTTTTCTTCTAGCTATATGGATTACAGCGGCCAGAAAGTTACATTAGAAAAAGCCCTTTTTAATGAAGCAGACTGGGATTACAAAAAATCTCCTTATCAGTCAGGAAAGAAATTTATTACTACTGCAACTTTTAAATTAAAACAGCAGACAGAAGCCGAAAAACCTGTAATTGAAGCAGAATGTAAGAAATATATAAATGAACGGGTTTCAAAAGGTCACTTCAAATTTCCTAGTGCCGGATCCGTTTTCAAAAATAATCACGATTTTGGAAAGCCTTCCGGAAAAATTATTGATGAATGTGGATTAAAAGGATATTCCATTGGCGGCGCCCAGGTTGCTCCTTTTCACGGAAATTTCATAATCAATAATAATCACGCAACTGCAAAAGACATTAAAGACCTGGTTGAATACATAAAAAAATTTATTTACGAAAAGACACGTTTTTTACTTGAGACCGAAATCATTTTTGTCGATAATCAACCGATTGAATGATATTCAAAAAATGGACTATTCTGCCATTTAATTGACAAATAAAACAACGAATTTTATAATTTTAAGATACGGGGAAAGGTGATTTTCGATGTTACAGTTACAATTTATTAATTTCAACAAAGGCTCATACATCGTCGTTGAAGGTAAAGCAAATAGTGATCGTTTCTTTATTATTCAGAAAGGAAACGTTCAATGCTATAAATCTTCAGGATCAGGAATTCAACCTTTCGTATTAGGTCCAGGAGACTTCGTTGGTGTAGTTCCTTGTATGTCAGGACACCTTCAGATTGAAACAGCCATTGCAATGACAGATGTTGTTGCTATTGCCGTTCGAAAAGACCAGTACACAGAACTTATTGAAAAAAACACCTCCGTAGCTCTTAAAATTATCCGTACTTTTGCAAACCGCATGCGTCAGATGAACGAAATGCTTACAAAAGCTACTCTTAATTCACAGTCAATTGATTCTTCTGAACAGATTCTTAAAGTAGCTCAATTCTATGAAAAAGCTGCAAAATTAAATATTTCTATTTATGCTTACTACCAGTATCTTAAAACTCGTCCAATAGGACCTCAGGCTGAAGAAGCTAAAAAGAAATTTATTCAATTAAAAACTCGCACCAATGCACCATATTTTGAACCAACTAAAGAAATGGCAAGAGAATATCCAAAAGATACAATGATTTTCTCTGAGGCTCAGTCTGGTCAGGATATGTATATTATTCAGAGTGGCGAAGTTGCAATTTCAAAAATTGTAGACGGAAATGAAGTTACTCTGGCAATTCTTCACAAAGGTGATATGTTTGGCGAAATGGCATTACTTGAAAACAAACCTCGTTCTGCCAGTGCTATTGCTCACAGTGATTGTAAATTACTGGTAGTAAACCTTGCTAACTTCAATCAGATGGTAACTACACAGGCTTCTTTGATTGCCCGCCTTACAACTACACTTGCTGACCGTTTGTGGTCTATGTACCGCCAGTTGGATAATGCAAACCTTAAAGATCCAATTGCAAAAATGATTGATATGCTTTCTCTTCAGCTGGAAAAACAGAAGATTGTTATTGAAAAGCTCACAAATAAATCACAGCAGACAGATCTTACACCAAAAGATCTTGTTAACATGTGCGGTATTCCAAATGAGCTTCAGGCAAAAGCAATTTATGATTTCCAGAACGATTCCCACATTAAAATGGTAGACGGAAAGATTTTCATTAAAGATATTCCTGAACTCACCAAACAGGCCGCTTTCTACAGAAAACAAAATCAGTAAAAACTAAATTTATTTTAGTTTTTACCGATAATCAGTGTATGAAACTAATATTGAAAGTTAAAAGCACAATTATTCTTTTTACAGTATTATCTATTTTCTCTTTTAATCTTTTCGCTGAAGAATCTTTACCTTTTGGTTATAAAAATATTGAACTTGGACTCACTCTTGATGCCACAAAAACAGAATTACTAAAAAATCCTGAATTTGGTTACAGGGGTGACAGAGATGTTTCCTTAATTCCCGGCGACTACCGTGTTTTGATAGAAACTGATGCTTCCAGAAAAAAGGCTTCATATTTTACACAGTGCTGGTTCCAGTTTTACAGAGAGCAGTTATATACAATCACATTAAATATTAATCCGCAGAAAATGGATTACTACTCAATGTTCACTACTCTTACTAAAAAATATGGTGATCCTGCAACCTTAGATCCTCAAAAAGCAGTCTGGAAAAATGAAGACATTACAATGATTCTGGAAAAACCTCTATCCATAAAATACATTGATAATCAAATTACCGATGAACTGGCAAATTATTCGACAATTGAAAAATCGGCCGAAGAAATTTCCCGTCAAAACTTTCTGGATGAATTCTAATGAAAAAAGCTTTTATCTCTCTTTTACTTTTCACAATTCTCGCATCCCTTGTTAGTTGCGGTACAAAAAAACTTCCTCAAAAAAATCTAATAATAACAACAACTGACAATCGTAAGTTTACAGTAAAAGCAGAAATCGCAATTACTCCAGAAGAACTGCAGCAAGGTTTCATGGAGCGGAAGGTGATTCCAGACGGAACAGGAATGCTTTTTGTATTCAAAAGAGATCAGATTTTATCTTTCTGGATGAAAAATACTCCACATCCACTTTCAATTGCTTATATAGATTCCAACGGAATTATCAAAAATATTTATGATATGAAGCCTTACAGTATAGCCGAAGTAAAAAGCACCTCCTCAGTCCGCTTTGCTCTAGAAGTTCCACAAGGCTGGTTTGCCGCGAATAAAATAAAAGAGGGAGATTCCGTAGATATCTCCCTTTTCAAATAAATCTTTTCAGATTAACTATTCATTTCTTTCAAGTTTAAGTAATTCCCCAGCGGCAATTACATCATTTGGATCATACTCAAGTACTGCCTGGAAATAATTTCTTGCTTCCTGTTTTTTACCCTTTGCCATTGAAAGAAATCCAAGATTTGAAATAATTTTTGTATTTTCTGGTTCTAAAGCAAAAGCTGTTTTAAGACATTTTTCTGCTTCATCAAAATCTTTTTCTTCTACATAGCAGAGAGAAAGTTCATTATAAAGCTCAGCGTTTTCTTCACCACCAAACTTTACTGCCTGTAAAAATGCTTCTTTTGCTTCGGAAAAGCGACCCATTTTACGGAGTCCCCAACCAAGAATAAACCATGCATTCCAAACTTTAGGATTATTCTGCAGGAACATTCTGATTTCATCCAGACCTTTTTCTTCTTCACCTGCAGTAATTAAATCATATGCATTTTTGAATCTTACATCATCCATGTTCTGATTTTTAATGTTATTGATGATTTCCTGTGCTCTTTCTTTTTTATAAACACCGTTTTCACCCATATCTTCATCAGAAGTATCACAAGTCAATGCAAGGAAAGTGTCAAATGCATCCTTTGCTTCTCTATATTTATGCTGTTTCAAATAAAAGAAACCGGCATTAAAAAATGCATCTGGAATTGCAGGTTCAGCTCCCATTGCCTGTTCGTAATAAGTATTAGCATCTGAATCATAAGCATCAGCATCTTCGAACAAACCTGCTCTTCTATAGCTTTCTGCACGCTGATCAAGGAATAAAGCCAGATTCAAAACAATAGCATTATCTTCTGGATCTAAGCCATGTAAAGACATAAATATTTCTTCTGCCAGATCATAATCCTCATTTTTTGTTTTAAGAATTGCAGCTTCACATAATTCAGTTTTGATATCTGGACGAACTTTTGTAACAATCGATCGGTAATAATCCAGGTTAGGATTTTTTCTGTCATAAGCCAATACAGTCAGTAAACCAGCCAAAACCTGTTCTGTTGTAATTTCTGCCGGATTAAAATTTCCTGCTGATTCTTCTACCTTCTTCTGAACAGGAATCTGAATTGTTGGATCAATTTTAAATGCCTGATTTGAAAATTCTGAATCTTCAGGTATCTGAATAAAAAATACTGTATCTAATGGATTAGAGGGATTCATTACACACCTTCCTTTAAAATATTTCCAAATAAAATAATTGTGAGAATAATATAATAATTTTTTGTGTTCTAGTCAGTATATCTACCAGCTGACATTGAATTGTTAAGCATCTTTTTCTGATAAGTTGTGATGTAATTGTTGATATGCATTTTGTAAGGCATAGGAACTGTATCAGCATTGAAACTAATATGAACATTACAAATATCCTGTCTTCCTTCAAGGAACTCTGCTCTAGGAATAGTTCCTGGAATGATTACAGATTCATTTGTATCACTAAAATCAATTTTCAGACCAATATCTTTTCCAACAAGAAATTTTGGAACACCAACAAGAAGAACACGTGCACCACTAAAAGACAAATCTTTTAAAATACAACGGCGTGGAACATTATCTACAAAAATAAAGGTTTCTTCTTTTTCAATACCTAATTTTCTAAGTGAGTTTTGTGAAATATCAATACGATCTTCTTTTCGATTAATAAAGTTTTCATTTGCTTCAAGGAATTCACCAACACGAAGAATTAAATCATCAGGTGGTCTCTGAGAGAATTCCAAAGTAACAATAGCAAGTTCTTTTGTTCCTTTATAACTATCAATTTCAACAACATTACAGTTAACAAAGAAATGAATAGGAATATTACTCTGATCCAGGAAACAATAACGCAAACTGATTGATGCGTTCTTATTTTTGCTCATTTCCTGAAAAGCACCACTTCCAGTACCAATAATAATTTTAGCATTCTGCAAAGATGATGAGTTGATAATACAAGGCCACTGTCCGCCATTACATTTTACATAAATCTGACGAGGATCAATTTTAAGAATCTGCAAATTTGTTTTTGTAAAAACTATTTCCTTATCGCGGAAATAATCATAGTAATGTGTCGACTGGTGATTAGTTGAAATTGCCATACTTTATATAGTTTAACTTAAACTTAGCAATTTCACAAGTTATAGAAAACATATTTAAATAAAAAAAATCCGCCAACGTATAAGTTGACGGATTGATTATTTGTAAATTAAGCAGCTAATTATTCTGTAGCAGGAGCTTCAGCAGCTGGTGCTTCAGAAGCAGCTTTCTTTGCTTTATTTTTCAAAGCAGCATTACAATATTTACAAATATTTACAGTTGCACCTTCAATTTCCTTTTCGAAGAGAACTTTAATATCTGTTTTTTTACAAATTGCACAAGTTCCTCTTCCGTGATTAGGAAGTGATCTGATACCAGATCCACGATGGTTCTTAGACATATAGGACTCCTTTTTTATTGACTAAGCAACTTTAAGTTGCTCAGTATTGTGAGTAATCAAAAGACTATTCAGCCTTTGATTCTTCCTTCTTTTCAGAAGCCTTTTTAGAAGTTGTTTTCTTTGCTTTTGGAGCAGTTTCTGCAGCTTCTTTTGACTTGCTTGTAGATTTCTTTGCTTTAGTTTCAGCAGCTTTTGCTGGAGCTTTCTTAGAAGTTTTCTTTTCTTCTTTGTCAGCTTCTGATTCAAGCTTGTAATCAACTAATTCAAGAATAACTACATCAGCAGCATCGCCCTGACGATATCCCAATTTAAGAACACGAGTGTAACCACCATTTCTTTCTTTCATGCGTGGTGCAATGTCTGTGAACAATTTATTGAGGATTTTTTCATCTGCAATAAATTTAGCAACTTCACGACGATTGTGAACTGTATCTTCTTTAGCTCTAGTAATCAACTTTTCTGCAGCTTTTCTTACTTCAAGAGCTTTTGCTTTAGTAGTAGTAATTCTCTCATATCTAAAAAGAGATGTTACCATATTACGTGACATAGCACGGCGGTGTGCTGTTGTACGCGAAAGCGGATTAAAACCATTTCTATGATTCATCTGATTCTTCCTTCTGCTTAGACAAGTTGGCAGCATTCTTCAGATGACTATAATCTGTCATACCGAGTGTAAGGTTCCATTCCTGGAGTTTTTCCTTAATTTCAGCAAGACTCTTCTTACCAAAGTTTCTTGTTTTGGCAATGTCATCTTCAGTTTTCTTTGTTAATTCGCCGATTGTACGAATGTTTGCGTTTTTCAAACAATTTGATGAACGAACTGAAAGTTCCAATTCTTCAACTGGAGTATTCAAAAGTTTCTGAATATTTTCGTCGCCTTCATCATTGTCTTCACTTCCACCAATGTCTTTATCATTGAAGTTGATAAAGATTGAGAAATGTTCTTTCGCAATCTTAGCAGCTTCTGCCAAAGCATCTTCAGGAGTGATTGTTCCATCAGTCCAAATTTCCAGATTGAGTTTGTCATAGTCATTTCTCTGACCTACACGACATGGTTCAATTGAATATTTAACTTTTGGAATTGGAGTAAATATTGCGTCTATAGCGATTGTACCTGTAATGTCAATCAAATGTTCATTTGTTTCAGCAGGTACGTAACCTCTACCAAGATCAACTTCAATTTCAACATCAATATGAGCTGCATCCATCATTGTGAATACAACCATATCTTTTGTCATAATTTCTAACTGACCTTCTTTAGCAAAATCGTCACTCTTTACTACACCAGGTCCCTTGAATTCGTAACTAATTGTGTCCTGTTCAAGATCTCCAGGCAGTCGCAAACGGATCTGTTTCAAACTGTTAATAATTTCCAGTGTATCTTCAGCTACATTTGGGATAGCTTCAAATTCACTTGAAATAATTTTTGAAACTCCATTTTCATCATAAGAAGTTATGCGAATAGAAGTAATTGCATAACCCTGAATTGATGACAACAAAACTCTTCTTAAAGTGTTTCCAACTGTTGTACCAAATCCAGTTTCAAATGGATACGCAGTGAACTTACCGTAGTTCGGATTTGTACTAATGTGTTCAAATGTAATGCCTTTAGGTCTTTTGAAACCTTTGAGCAAGTTTTGACGAGCCATCTGAACTCCTTTCTACTATTTAGAGTAATACTCAACGATAAGATTCTCTTTAACTGCGTAATCAATATCAGATTTAGCAGCCAAATTAATAACCTTTCCAGTAAAATTATCTTTATCAGCTTCAAGCCAACCTGGAACTACTACATCAGCATTAGATGCAATAAGTTTTTTAATTCCAGAGTTTTCTTTAACAGAGATAACGTCTCCAACCTTTACAAGGTAAGATGGGATATCTACTTTTTTACTATTCAAGATAATGTGTCCGTGATTAATCATCTGTCTAGCCTGTGCACGTGTTTTAGCAAAGCCTAAACGATAGATAACGTTATCAAGTCTTGATTCCAAGATCTGCAACAACATTTCACCAGTGATACCATCTTTTTTTGTAGCCATAACGTAATATTTATGGAACTGTTTTTCCATTACGCCATAGATAAATCTTACTTTCTGTTTTTCTTCGAGCTGAAGTCCGTATTCAGATTTCTTTCTTCTTACTTCTTTCTGGTTTCTCTTAGATTCTTTAGTATAACCCATTACAACAGGATTAATACCTAAAGATTTACATCTCTTTAAGAGAGGCTGTGTGCTTTTTCCCATAATTGTCTCCTAAAGTAATTACATACGGCGTGTCTTACGAGGACGACAACCATTGTGTGGAATTGGAGTAACATCAGAAATTGATTTTACTTTCAAACCCATCTGACCAATTGAACGGATAGCATTTTCACGACCCATTCCTGGTCCCTTTACATATACGTGTACTTCACGCAAACCGTAACTTGCAGCTCTCTGCAATGCAGTTTCAGCTACTGACTGAGCAGCAAATGGTGTAGATTTTTTTGCACCACGGAAACCAAGTCCACCTGATGAAGCCCATGACAATGCATTTCCCTTCATATCAGTTACAGTTACGATAGTGTTATTGAACGTTGCCTGGATATAAATATTTCCCTCGTAAACGCTCTTCTTTTCCTTTCGTTTTTTAACGGTAGCCATTATTTATCCTCCGCCTTATGCTTTCTTCTTGTTAGCAACAGTCTTCTTCTTACCCTTACGTGTACGGGCATTAGTACGAGTTCTCTGTCCACGTACTGGAAGACCTCTCTTATGACGAAGACCACGATAGCAACCAATATCCATTAAAC
>JAKSTK010000021.1 GCA_024402615.1 Treponema sp. | reverse complement strand
TTGCACGGAAGATGTATTTGTGCAAATGAAACTGCAAGAAAGCTTTTTTCTAACTATAAGGGATTCGAAAAATTAAAGGCAGAAACTTATCTTAAAGAACTGCTTACAAATCTTAATGGTGATAACAGTTCCTTTACAAAGGGAAATGATACTTTTGAAGTTGATGGTGAAACTTTATTTTATGAAGTAATTTATCAGAAAGAGTTTGATAAAAAAGGGATTGATATTGGAACTTGTATCCATTTGATTGATAAATCTTCCGAGCAGCAGCGATTAATTAAAGAAAGATATTCTGCTACTCATGATGAATTAACAGGAATGTTAAACCGCAATGGTTTTTTTGAAGCGGTAGATCAGGAACTGGCACTTAGCGGTTCTGAAAACCGAATTATGGTTTGTTCTAATATCTGTGACTTTAAGCTTCTTAATGAAATGTTTGGTGAAGAAACTGGAGATAAAATTCTTATCCGTCAGGCACAGATTCTTAAAGAATATTCGCATCCAAGTTCTATTTATGGTCGTATTTCTGATGACCGTTTTGCACTGTTTGTAAAAACAGAAAACTACAATGAAAGTCGTCTTAAACTTTTTATGAATCAGCTGATTCATATTGCAGAAAGCAGTGTATATAAAATGCATTTTAATATTGGAGTTTATCAGGTTCCTGCCGGAGTAGTGGAGTCTGCTCAGGAAATGTATAACAAGTCTTTGCTGGCAATTGATTCAATTTCGGGAGATTACTCTGTCACTTTTGCACATTATGATTCTCTGGTAATGGAAAAACTTCTGTATAAACAGCATCTTACTAAGGATTTTGAAAATGCTGTTGCTCAGGGACAGGTAAAAATGTTTCTGCAGCCAATTATGGATTTGAATAATAAGCAGGTTGGTGCTGAAGTCCTCTGTAGATGGAAACACCCGCAGCGTGGCATGTTGCTTCCAGAAGCTTTTCTTGATGTTCTGGAAGAAGCCGGTTTAATTTACGAACTTGACGAATATATTTGGGAACAGGCCGCAAAAACTTTACAGAAATGGAATAATCTGGGCATTAAAGACTGTTATATTTCTGTAAATGTTTCATACAAAGATTTCTATTATTCTGATATTTACAAAACCTTCTCTCGTCTTGTAGAAAAATATGATATTGAACCTTCTTCTCTTCATATTGAAATTACAGAAACTGTTTTAATGGGTGATTTTAAACGGGCTTTTGATTTATCAGAAAAACTTCAGAAATTCGGTTTTAATGTTGCAATTGATAATTTCGGTAATGGATATTCTTCTTTCAGTATGCTGAAGGATTTTAAACCAACCGTATTGAAGCTGGATCGTCAGTTGCTGGAAAATGCACCGGAAGATAAACGTAGTCAGACAATTCTTGAAGCTATTGTTGGTATGGGAAAAGCACTGGGAATTGTTGTAATTGGTGAAGGTGTTGAAACAAAAGAACAGCTGGAAATTATGAAAAAGCTTGGATGTAATGCATATCAGGGAAATTATATTTCTGAACCATTAAATGAAGAGCTTTACAGTGAGCGATACATAAAAAACTAACTAGAATTTAAGTATAAAAGTTAGTATATTTTTATTATAACTTTTGAAATTACCGTGCTTAGTTGTACGGAATAAGGAGATAAAACCAAATGATCAAAACAGTAAAAGATGTAGATCTTAATGGAAAACGCATTATTATGCGTGTTGATTTCAACGTACCTATGAAGGATGGAGTTGTACAGGATGATACTCGTATCATGGCTGCTCTCCCAACAATCAAATACATCCTTGAACAGAGCCCACGTTCTCTCGTTCTTATGAGCCACCTTGGCGATCCTAAAAAAGACGTTAAAAAAGCTCAGGAAAAAGCTGAAAAAGCAGGAAAAACTTGGACAGATGCTGATGCAGAAAAATTCATCAACGGTAAAAACCGCATGGCTCCAGTTGTAAAATACTTTGCTGAAAAACTCGGAAAAGAAGTTACATTCCTTCCTGATGCTCTCGGACAGAAGGCTGCAATTGACGCTCTTCCAGAAGGTGCTGTTGCAATGCTCGAAAACGTACGCTTCCACAAAGAAGAAACTTCTAAAGATGCAGCTGAACGCGATGTAATGGCTAAAGAACTTGCTTCTTACGGTGATATTTTCGTAAACGATGCTTTCGGTACAGCTCACCGCGATCAGGCTTCTACAGCTTCTATCGCAAAATTCATGGGATGTGAATCAGTTGGTGGATTCCTCATGGAAAAAGAAGTTAAATACATCCAGCCAATGGTAACAAACCCAGAAAAACCAATGACAGCTATCATCGGTGGTGCAAAAGTATCATCAAAAATCGCTGTTCTTGAAAGCCTTATGAAGAACGCTTCAACACTCATCGTTGGTGGTGGTATGGCTTATACATTCCTTAAAGCACAGGGACACGAAGTTGGTCGTTCACTTGTTGAAGATGACTTCCTTGATACAGCAAAAGACCTTTTGGCTAAAGCTGCAGAAAAGAACGTAAAAATCCTTCTTCCAGTTGACCACGTAGGTGCTGCAGAATTCGCAGACAAAGATCCAGTTGCAGTAGATGCAGTTGATCTTCCAGCTGACCTTATGGGTCTTGATGTTGGTCCAAAAACAGTTGCTCTTTACAAAGATGCAATCTTGGCTTCTAAATCTATCGTTTGGAACGGACCAGTTGGAGTATTCGAATTCGAAAACTTCGCAAAAGGTACAGAATCTGTTGCTCGCCTCGTAGCAGAAGCTACAGGTAAAGGTGCTATGACTGTAGTTGGTGGTGGAGATTCAGTTGCTGCTGTAAACAAGTTCAACTTGGCAGACAAAATGAGCCACGTTTCAACAGGTGGTGGTGCTTCTCTCGAATTCCTCGAAGGAAAAACTCTCCCAGGTATCGCTATTTTGGCTACAAAATAAGATAGGTAAATAATACCTGTAAAAAAGCGCTCTTTTTGAAGAGCGCTTTTTTTTATTCAGTTATTGTTTCTTTTGAACTATCTGATGCTGCAGTTTCCGGTTTTTTAGATTTTATCATTACAATACCGATTATATTGGTAATAATTGTCAGAATATCAAAAGTAAGACTGGCAAAATTTTTGATTGAAATATCGTAAATCGACCACATAAGCTGGGCAATAATAATCAGCAGTTTGATTAAAATTTCACTTTTTGTATCAAGACACCAGGTAAAAATGCATGCCGCAACTGTTGGAAGCCAGCCGATAATTCCCTGAGTATTCATAAATGCTGTAAAAATAACCTGCAGTACAATAAAAATTATTTTCAGTGGAGTAGTGAAGTTGAACTTTATAGTAATGAGATTTCGTAAAATGCTTATAAAGTTTGCAATACCACCAGTAATACCACCAAGAATTATATTTCCGGCTCCCATAATTCCGTACTGAAAGCACTGTGCAATCAGAATATTCTTTTTACTTTTTAATAAACCTGTGCAAACCATTACAATTGCACCGGCAAAAGAAATTATATTTCCTAAAAGAAGAATTTTTCCCATTTTACTCTGTCCCTTTTGTATGTATTTTACCTTAAAAACTGTTGAAGTAAAAGTTTGTAAACTGTTTGATATACATCTCTGTGGCAGAAAATAATAAAACTCTTATCTATATGTAAATAAAAGATTATTGACAAAAAAAGTAATGTAATTTTATAATCAAAAAGGTTTGAAAAAAAAGATACTTTTTTTTCCGATATTATACGTTTAGGGGAAATGGAGAGTTCCCGACGGAGGTTTTTATGAAAAACAAAAAGGGTTTAATTTTTGTTTTGTTAGCTATGCTGAGTGCTTCAGTATTTGCAGCTGGTGCTGATTCTTATGTTGTTAAATCAGTTCGTGGAAATGTTACTTATGAAACTGCACCTGGTAAAACTGATAAAGTAGTTGTAGATCAGGAATTATCACTTTCAACTATTGTTAAAACAAATTTAAATTCAGCGTTAGTTCTTGTTGCAAAAGATAGCGATGCAGAAATTACAATTCCTGCTGGTAAAAACGGAACTGTTGAATCACTTGTAAAACAGTACAGTGTAGTTGCTAAAGGTGGATTAAAAAATAATTCAGCAAAAGCTTCTAATAATATTGCAAATGCCTCAAATGGTGTTGAAACTACCGTAAATACAGCTTCTTCTCGTGCTTCTGAAGCAAAGCAGGATTACAGCTGGGACGATGAAGACTAATAGTTTGTTCAAGTTGTAAATACTGTTTATCCCGTTTTTGAATGGGTTAAAAAAACAAATCTTAGTTATTTATTAAATCCTGCAGAAAAACACTGCAGGATTTTTTTTGATAGGGTTTATTATGAAAAAGTTTATGTATTTAATTTATCCTGCAATTGCAATTGTACTATGCAGTCTTTTGCATTTCACTTCGCTGGATAATAAACTGGCTGATTTGTTTCAGCGGGCTTTACCAAGCACTAAAGAATCTTCTGCAGTTACAATGGTTAATGTTAATGATTATTCCATTGAAAGTATTGGAACCTGGCCATTTTCACGAGATGTTTATGCAGATTCACTTAATCAGTTAAAGGAAATTGGCGTTGATACTTCTATATTCGATTTAAGCTTCCTTGACCCAAGTCAGGCCAAGGTTGATGTAAATTATGTTCTTGAAGATTTACCTCGTTATATTTCTGATGAATTTTCTAAACTGGACGATTCAGTTCTTGAAGTTTTAAGTGGTTATGCGGATGGTACTTATTCTGCCGATGATGCACAGGATGCTCTTGATTATATTCAGGAAGCAGCTAATAACGCAGAAAATCAGATTAATGTAAACGTATCTTATGTTATTCGTTCTATAGATTCTATCCTTGCTGAATCAATAAAATTCTTTGATAACACTTACCTTACTTTAACTTTTGATAATTCAGCTCCAGAACTTAGTGAAGAAGAAGATGAATATCTGGCAAATATGATTGCTCTTGATAATATTGAAGTTGTCGGTGATACATTAACTCCAGAGTATGATAAAGTTAATCCTGCTTTGCACATGCTTATGCAGAAGGCAAAGAGTGCAGGTTTTGTAAATGCCGATCCGGATGACGACGGTTATATGCGTCGTGTAAGTCTTTTTATTAAATATAAGGGAAAATATTACGGACAGTTGGTTTTGGTTCCAATTCTTAGATATCTTGGAAATCCAAAAATTATTATTTCTAACAAAAATGTAATTCTTAAAAACTGCCGATTCCCAGATTATTCTATTAAGGATATTAAGATTCCTAGAGATGAAAATGGTTATATGATTCTTAAATATCCAAAATTTACAAATTACAATGATTATAACCATATTTCTTTGTGGAATATTTATCGTCTTGCTTTGCTGGAAAAATCTGTTTACAAGCAGGTAAGCATCCTTAACAACAACGGATTCTTTACCTACTGGGACAAAGATAATCCTCAGGAACTGTTTGATACAGCAGAATTCATTCATGCAGAATTGCTTAATGGTGAAGATCCTGAAAATGATATTACCTACGACAATTATTTCTATTACAAAAATGCATTTATTTCTTCTTTGTATGAATATTTGCACGGAGATGCCCGTCAGGTATTGATTGATAATGAAGCTTACGGAGATCAGAGTACAATTGATTTTATTAATGAAGAATTTGATAATGCCCGTGAAAATTTCATGGAATATTATAATTCTAGAAATATTGTTGCAGATCAGCTTCGTTATGGAATTTGTATTTTCGGAACTAATGCTACAAGTACAACCGATTTTGGTTTGAATCAGTATCAGGAAAGATTCCCTAACCCTGGTGTACATTATGCTGTAGCAAATCAGCTTTTAAGTGGTGATTTCGTAGATGATAGTCCATGGTATTACGGTTTGTTAATTGCAATTGTTATTTGTTATGCTTATGCTTTTGCAACTCACAGTGTAAAGAGTACTGGACGCCAGATTTTAATTGGTGTTGCTTCTATTATTGCTGCAACTGTTCTTCTTCTTTTATTCTTTGTTATTACAAGAATCTATGTTGAATCAGTAATTCCACTGGCTTCTCTTACAGTAACCTTTATTATTATTTCGGTTGCCGGATATCTTGTTGCTTCTCATGAAAAACGCTTTATTCAGGGTGCTTTCAGTCAGTGTCTGTCACCTGATGTAGTAAAAGAAATTGTTGATAATCCTTCATCATTTAAGCTTGGTGGTCAGACAATTGATATGACTGCTATCTTTACTGATATTCAAAAATTCTCAGGCTTCAGTGAATTGCTTACTGCTGGTCAGTTGGTTGCTCTTTTGAACTTCTATCTTACAAAAATGTCAGACATTATTATGGATCAGCGAGGTACTGTAGATAAATACGAAGGAGATGCAATTGTTGCTTTTGTAGGTGCTCCTGTAAAAACTGCAGAACATGCTGCTCTTGCCTGTCGTGCTGCTATCAATATGAAGAAAGCAGAAGTTGAGATGAATGAATATATTCGTCAGGTTGCTGCAGCTCCAAAACCAGAAGATATGGATGATGAAACTTACGAAGCCTTCTGTATCATGGTAAAAAACAACAGAACAATCTTTACTCGTATCGGTTTGAATTCTGGTGAAATTGTTGCCGGTTATATGGGTTCTACAAATAAAAAGAACTACACAATGATGGGTAATAACGTAAACCTGGCTTCTCGTCTTGAAGGGGTAAATAAACAGTATAGAACTGGTGGTATTCTTATGAGTGCTGCTACCCGTAAAAATTTAGGCGAAGAGTTTGTTGTTCGTAGTCTTGACCGTGTACAGGTTGTAAACGTTGTAACTCCAATCCGTTTGTATGAGCTTATTGGAATCAAAGATCAGCTGGATGAAAAAACATTAAAATATATGGCTGCCTGGGAACAGACAATGAAAGAATTTGAAAGTGGCGATTATGAAAAATCTCTTGAACACTTCAAAAAACTTTCTGCTGCAAAACCAGATGACAATGTTGCCAAATATTATATTGAACTTATTGAAAAGTTCTTTATTAACGGTAAATATCCAACTGAAAATGATGATTTTGGTGTTGCTTATAACCCTGAAAATCCTGCAGATATGAACGAAATGTGGTTTGGAACTCCTTACGAAATTAAGGGTACTTTCAAACTTCTGCAGAAATAAAAAATTAGAGAGGCTGGAGATTTCTCCCGGCCTCTTTTTACTTAACTAAAATATTAAAATTCACTAAAATATATTTATTGTATTTTTAAGGAGTCCTAAATGGCACGTACACATTATATCGCTGGTAACTGGAAAATGAACACTTCTAAAGCAGAAGCAGTTGCTTTGGCTAAAGATTTAGTAGAACAGTTGAAAGGTAAAACAAACAAATTCATGATTGGAGTTCCTTTTGTTTATCTTGATGCAGTAGCACAGGTTGTAAAAGGTTCAAACATCATTTTGGCAGCTCAGGATTGTGCTGCAACTTCTAATGGTGCTCACACAGGTGAAGTTTCTACAACAATGCTTAAAGACATTGGATGTCAGTGTGTAATCCTTGGTCACTCAGAACGCCGCCACGAAATTGGTGAATCTGATGAACTTATCAACAAAAAAGTTCGCAAAGCTTTGGCAGACGGTCTCGAAGTTGATCTTTGTATTGGTGAACTTCTTTCTGAAAGCGAAGCAGGTGAAGCTGAACAGGTTTGTGCATTCCAGCTTTCTGCAGGTCTTGCTGGTGTAACAGAAGAACAGATGAAGAAAGTTACAATTGCTTATGAACCAGTATGGGCTATTGGTACAGGTAAAACTGCAACTCCAGAAGATGCTCAGGCTATCCATAAATTCATCCGCGGATACATTGCTAAACTCTACAACCAGAAAGTTGCAGACGAAGTAATCATTCAGTACGGTGGATCAATGAAAGCTTCAAACGCTCCAGAACTCTTGGCTCAGCCAGATATCGACGGTGGTTTGATTGGTGGTGCTTCTTTGAAAGCAGAAACATTCGTTCCTATCTGTGAATGCTAAGTTATTTTTAGATAAATAATTTCTAGATAAACTTAAAATACCTGAAACAATAGTTTCAGGTATTTTTTTTATCTTTTCGTAATTTATAAAACTTCCGTTCAGATTTGTAGAAATTTAGTGTAAAATGAATGTATGGCAATTGAAGTTTTCAATAGAAGAGAAATTAAATATCTTCTTACACAGGAAGATAAAGAAGCATTACTTTCTATTATTGATCAATATATGGAAAGAGATGCCTATAATTTTGAAGGCAAGCCATACACAATCTGTAATCTTTATCTGGATACAACTGCAGATGAATTAATTATCAAATCTCTGGAAAAACCTGTTTACAAAGAAAAAATCCGTCTGCGAAGCTACGGAACTGTAACACCTGAACAGAAGGTTTATCTGGAAAGCAAAAAGAAATTTGACGGGGTAGTGTACAAAAGACGAACTGAATGTACTTTACAGCAGGCTTATGATTATTTTGCTTCGGAAGATTCTTTAAGTGACAAAATTTCTAATTCTCAGGTAATGAAAGAAATTGATTTTATTGTAAATTATTATAAATTGCAGCCAAGAGTTTTTATCTCTTATGACCGGCTGGCTTATTTTGAGAAAAATAATTCAGATTTTCGTCTTACAATTGACAATAATATTCAGACCCGCCGAACAGATTTGCGCCTTGATTTACCTGTTAGCGGAACTCAGCTGCTGGAAAATAATCAGTATCTTATGGAAGCAAAAGCTTTTAAGGCATTTCCTTTGTGGTTTGTTAAATTCCTTTCAGAAAGAAAAATATACAGTACTTCCTTTTCAAAGTACGGAGCAGAATATAATCAATTTAAAGAAAAACAAAATCCCGGTAAAATATAAATCGAGACAACTAATGGAGAAAATATGGAAAAGATAATTAATGGATTTTCGGTTGGTACTTCAGAACTGACAATTATGTTCAATATCGGAATGGGGCTTATTGCCGGTGTAATTATTATGATGGGGTACATTTTAGGACAGAAAGATAAGCGCTTTTCAAAAAACTTTGCCATTACTTTACTGTTATTGCCACCGATTATGACAGTAGTTATTCCGTTTATTGCTACTGATCTTAAAAAAGCAGTTTCTCTTGCCGGTATTTTTGCTCTTGTACGTTTCCGAAGTATTCCGGGCGATTCAAAAGATATTCTTTATGTTTTCTTTACTCTGGCAGTAGGCGTTGTAATGGGATTGAGTAATTATATTGTTGCTTTTACCCTGACAATTGTTGTAACTGTACTTTTTATTCTTCTTCAAAGAAAGTGGACTCCTGCACAGCCTCAGGTTTTAAGAATTACAATTCCAGAGGATATGAATTACAAAGATGTTTTTGATGATATTTTCCAGAAATATCTGGAAAAATGTACTGTAAAAAATGTAAAAACATCGAATATGGGTACACTTTTTGTAATTTCTTATGATATCAGACCTAAAAAGGATATGGACGCAAAAGCTTTTATTGATGAATTAAGAACACGAAACGGAAACCTTAATATTATTATTGAAAATTCTGACGAACTTCAGACTCCTACATTGTAGTGTTTACTATAGACAAAGCGGGGCATTTTTAATAAAATATTAAAACTAATTTTGTACAAAAATATTATTGGAGATATAAATGAAAGCAATTAGTATTGTTCTTCTGGTATTCTTTATTATTGTAAGTTTACTTTTGATTCTTCTTGTAGCAATTCAGGATGATGGTGAAAATGGAATGGGTGGCCTTTTAGGTGGTCGTGGAACTGCAGCATTCGGTTCTCATTCAGCAAGTGTTTTAACAAAAACTACTATGGTTCTTGTTATTCTTTTCTTTGTTCTTGCATTCTCTCTTGCTCTTACAACTAAGAAATCAAACAAACGTGTTAATATCGCTGATACAACAGCTGTAACAGAAGAAGCAGAAGCAACAGAAGCTGCAGCAGGTAAATGGTACGATACTGTAGAAGCAGAAGCAGTTGAAGCAGAAGCTGAAGCTGTAGAAACTGAAGCAGAAACAGAAGCAGAAACAGAAGAAGCTGCTGAATAATAAATAATTTCCTTGAAATGTAAAGAAAGTCAGTTTACCTGAAAAATCACTGCTGATTTTCTGAGGTAATAAGATGGCAGGCACAAGCGAAGAAATTAATGTAATTAATCACTTAATCAAGATTGAAAAAGATGCTTACACATTAATTGATGAAGCAGTTCAGGATTCTGAAGCACGTCTGTCATCTGCCAGAACTCTCGCAAACTCTGAATATAAAGCACAGTACGATGCCTGTGTTCAGGGTCTTGATAAAGAATATCATGAGAAGCTTGAAAAAATGCAGGCTGATCATGATTTTCTTATTTCTGAATACAAATCAAATCTTACTAATCACAAACAGAACAAAGAAGCGTTTAATGAGCTGTTAGACAGCCTGTTGTTTGCCTCTAAATAAAGGGAGGAGAAACAATGGACCAGTCCAATGCAGAAGCTTACGAATATGCAAAGGCCAGTGGTCTGCTCGGTAAAGCTTTTATAGGAAACAGAGCACATTTACTCTTCGAACAGACTTCACTATCAGATTTATGGACATTACTTTTTAAAACTCCCGCACCAATGATGCCTGAACGACTTCTGGCAGAAGAAATTGAACGGGAAGCATTTAAAAAACTTATTGCACAATACAGTCGTTTTATTGCTGACTGGGAAAATGCTCCGGAAATCATTAAAGAACAGTTGAAAATCTTTGAAATAGAAAATCTTAAAGAAATTAGTGATACTCTCTGTTCAGGTTCCACTGTTCTTCCAGAATTAATTGATTTAGGAAAATATTCTTCATTACATTATGAAAAATGGCCGGACTTAAAGGCAATTACCGAAGAAACAGAATACGACTGGTTTAATAAAGTTCCTTCTGCTCATGAACAGCAGGCAACAGATTTTAAGCTGGATATGTACTTAATCAAATCTTATTGGAAAGAAATTAACAAATATTCCGGAGAATTGTATGAAGCACATCTTAAGCTGTTTTTGAATGAATTTGTTATTAAAAATGTAATCTGGGCACTTCGTCTTTCTATTTATTATGGTATGGAAAAAGAAGAAGTAATTAAACATTTACTGTATGTTGGAGAACAGGCTTGTGAATCTGATCCTGTTGCCGGTCCTGCAATAAAAGTATTAGGTAAGAATCCGGAAAATAGGGTAGAATGGGAAAACTGGGAATTTTCAGAATTTCTTAATCCAAATTCTGGGAATGGATGGAAAATCGATCCTGCATATATTGAACGACAATGTTATATGAGAAAGTTTAGAAAGTCAGTTCAGGTTTTTCATCAGTATCCAATGACCAGTGCTTCTATCGTTGCCTGGTTTAGAATTAAAAGGTTTGAGCTCAGTTGTATTCGTACAGCAGTAGAAAGTATACGATTAAATGTAAATCCAAAAGATGCAATGACTTCTATTGGTATAGATATTCAGTGAGGTGAGTATGGCAAAAACTACAGAAATGCGTTTGATGGAACTTATGGTTCTTAAACAGGATATCTCTTCTGTTATTGAATACATTGGCCGTAAAGGTTCTTTTCAGTTTCAGTCAAAAACAAAAGACGAAAAGCAGAAAAAACTGTCAGATGCAGAAGAAAAATTACTGGATATTGATCACCAGTTTTTTGATAATTTAAATAAAATTTCTGCCGATTTGAATATTCCTTTGGAAGATCCTGATTTTTCCGAAGTACAAACACCAACCGAAGAAGACCGTTCCTCTGCCGCAAAATTTATTGCTGCTTATAATGAGCTTTCAGAAAGAATTACTGCTGCTCAGACAGAAGCAGATAAAGTTGAAGAAGCTTACAAAGAAGCACAGGCCTTTTCTAATCTTCAGGTTTCATATAATGAACTGGAGCATCTTTCTTTCCTTTCGTTAAGAATTGGAAAGATTGATTCTTCCTCTTTTGATGACATTAAAGATGACCTTAACGGTGAAGCAGTTGTTATTGCTTTAGGTGAAGATAAATCTCATATTCTTGTAGCTTCTTCAAAAAAGAATAGAACTTCTGTAGATAATCAGCTTAAAGATTCTGGTTTTGTTCCAATTGAGGTTCCAGAAGATTTTAAAGGTGTTCCTGCTGATGTTCTTGAAGGACTTGAAGTTCAGAAAAGAAAAGCAAAGGAACTTCTTGAGGAGCTGGAAGTAGAAAAATCAAACTTTGCTGAAACTCATAAGGACAAACTGCATTCAATGCTTAAATCCTTTAATATTGGCAGCCAGATTGCAGAAGTTCAGCGAACCCTTGAATCTACAGAATTGGTTTACCGCATTACAGGCTGGCTTCCTCATTCAGAATGTGAAACCTATATGAAGGAACTGGACAATATTACGGAAGGTCGTATTGCAATCCGTGTTTTTGAGCCATTTGAAGTTCCATCGGTAATTTCTGGAAAAGAACAGGTTCCTGTAAAACTTACTCACGGAAAATTCATTAAAAGCTTTGAAAGAATGATTTTCTCTTATGGTGCTCCAGTTTACGGTACAATTGACCCAACCCCATTCGTAGCAATTTTCTTTACTCTTCTGTTTGGTATTATGTTCGGTGATTTGGGACAAGGTCTTGTATTTGTCCTTGCAGGAATTCTTATGGCAACAAAGGTAATTAAAGTTGGGGGCTGGAATAAATTTGCACCAATTTTTATTGCTATCGGTTGTACAAGTTCTGTTATGGGGCTTTTAACGGGAGAATTTTTCTCTAATGAAACTTTACTTGAACCATTTTCCCGCTGGGTAACAGGACTTTTTGGTGAACCTCGCAATATCATTCTTGAAGTAATGCCTAAAGCAGGCGGTTCATTAAAAGTTATGTTCGGTTTGTTTGGTGTTGCGGTTGGTGTTGGATTTATCATCAACTCTATTGGTTTGATTATTAATATCGTAAATAATTTTATTCTTAAACGATATGATGAAGCAATTTTCGGTAAAAATGGTATTGCCGGTGCATGTTTCTTCTGGTATGTAGTTACAATGGTTGTTAGAGTAGCTCTTTTTAAACAGCCAATTGCTTATTATGACTGGATTGTGATTGGTGTAACCTTGTTCTTTGCTGCATTTGCTGAACCTTTCGAAAATCTTGTAATGAGACGTAAACCTGTTCTTGAAAACGGATTTGGTACTTATGTAATTTCCAGCGTTGTAGAAATTATTGAAGTAATTTCCGGTTATCTTTCAAATACTGTCAGCTTTGTTCGTGTAGGTGCTTTTGCTCTTTCTCATGCAGTTCTTGATTATGTAATTTTACTTCTGGTAGAAATGGTTACTCCAGAAGGAGCCGCTATGAGTGTGGCTGGAATTTTTATTATGATTATTGGTAATGCCTTGATTGTTGTACTGGAAGGTATGATTGTTGCAATTCAGGTAATCCGTCTTCAGTATTATGAATTCTTCTCTAAGTTCTTCCATGAAAATGGAAAAGAATTTAAGCCGTTTAAGTTTTCTTACGGTGAGTAAGAAATTAATTTGTTTTCAAACAGCCTTATTGGTTGATTAAATATTAAATAATTTTATGTAGGAGTATATAAAATGAAAAAAAGAATTTTCAGTGTATTAGCAGTTTTCGCTTTAGCAGTAACTGCAGTATTTGCTCAGGAAGCTGGAACAACAGAAGCTGCTTCTTCTGCAGTTGAAATTGCAGGTGCAATTAAAGCTCTTGCCGCAGCTCTTGCTGTAGGTCTTGCTTGTCTTGCTGGTGGTGCAGCTGTTGCAAAAATTGGTTCTGCTGCTATGGGTGCTATGAGCGAAAATCCAGAACTTTCCGGAAAAGCTTTGCCTTTCGTAGGTCTTGCTGAAGGTATTTGTCTTTGGGGTATGCTGGTAGCCGTTCTTATTATGGTTTTGTAGAAAATTGAAATTTTTCGTTATTGGTTCCAGAGAAATTGTTCTTGCCTTTAAGATGACTGGTATTGACGGTACCGTGGCAGAAACTCGTCAGGAAGTTCTGGAGGCTTTTAATAAAGCAACAGGACAGGAGACTTTTGCCAGTGTACCAGTAGATGAAGTGCCTCGTATTTTAATTTTGACCGAGGATGCTGCCAGTCTCATAGAGGAAGAAGAAATTGAATGGCAGAAAACAGGTAAATTTCCTCTGATTGTTGAAGTTCCTGGCCTTAATGGTCACGCTCCAGGCAAAAAGTCATTGTATGACTCTATTAGGGAAGCTGTTGGAATTAATATTTAGGATTTGAAGTATGGAAGAATTAAGATCTACAGATATTCTTGATAAAGAAATTCAGGCAGATGCACGCCGTAAAGCAGAATCTATTCTGAAAAAGGCTGATGAAGAAGCTGAAAAAATCAAGAAAGGTGTAGCAGAAAGAGTTGAGGCTTCTAAAAAAGAAAAAGAAGCTTTTTATGCAAAAAAACTTGCCTCAGTTGAAAAAGATATGAATGCTACTATTCCGCTGGAAAAGGAGCGTTTTGCCGTAACTTTTATTCAAAAGGAAATGATTGCAAATATTAACGCATATCTTAAATCTCTTCCTGTTCAAAAACGAATTGAACTGGTTTTTAAAGCATTTGATAAAAATCTCCTTTCAGAAAAAAAATTAAACGCTTATGTTTATGGTTTTGATCTGTCTGAGGTTCAGAAAAAGCTTAAAGATGAAATCGGCTCAAATCTTTTAAAATGTGAAAAAACTGATTTTGGAAAATATGTTCTGGAAGATGAAATTGGTCTGGAATGTAATGAAGGAATTATTCTTGAAACTGAGGATAAAACCTTCCGTGTAAGACTTACTATGGTTCAGATTATCAATAATCTTCTGGATAAAAATAGAATGGAATTGTCCAACGCACTTTTCGGAGGCAATTTATGATTCAGGGAAAAATAACACGTATTTCTGGTCCAATTGTTTACGCTGAAGGACTTGATGGATGTGGTCTTTATGATGTAGTTGATGTTGACGAAAAACAGCTCATTGGAGAAATCATTCGCCAGAATAAAGGAAACGCTACCATTCAGGTTTACGAAGAAGATACTGGTATGCGTATTGGAGAAAAGGTTGTTTGTACTCAGCGACCACTTTCTTTGCGTCTGGGACCTGGTCTTGTTGGTAATATTTATGATGGTATTCAGCGTCCATTGGCTTCAATGTATGAACATTCAGGTGCTTTTCTTTTGCCTGGTGAACGTACAGAACCTCTTGATGTTAAAAAAATCTGGCATTTTGAAGCCGCAGAAGGTGTAGAAAAAGGAACTGCAATTAAACCTGGTTTTGTATTAGGAACTGTAAAAGAAACTGATTCTATTACACAGAAAATCATGGTTCCAAACGATATCCGCGGAAAAACAATTAAACTCTTTAGAGGAACTGGTGATTATACAGTTGATGATATGATTGCTGTTACAGAGTTTGATGAAGAAATAAAATTGAGTCATTACTGGGCTGTTCGTAAGCCAAGACCTTTTGCACAGAAATTAAGTGTTTCAGAACCATTAATAACTGGACAGCGCGTAATTGATGTTTTCTTCCCGCTTTCTAAAGGTGGTACTGCTGCAATTCCTGGTGGATTTGGTACTGGTAAAACCATGACTCAGCATGCAGTTGCAAAATGGTGCGATGCCGATTTGATTGTATACATTGGTTGCGGTGAACGTGGAAACGAAATGACAGAAGTACTTTCTGAATTTCCGGCACTTATTGACCCAAGAACTGGTCGTTCAATTATGGAACGAACTATTCTTATTGCAAATACTTCAAACATGCCTGTTGCAGCCCGCGAAGTTTCTCTCTATTCAGGAATTACTCTGGCAGAATACTTCCGTGATATGGGAATGGCTGTTGCAATTATGGCTGACTCAACTTCCCGCTGGGCCGAAGCTCTTCGTGAACTTTCAGGTCGTATGGAAGAAATGCCTGCAGAAGAAGGTTTCCCTTCTTATCTGCCAACTCGTCTTGCTTCTTTCTATGAAAGAGCCGGCCGTGTAAATACTCTTTGTGGACAGGAAGGTTCTGTTTCGGTAATTGGTGCCGTTTCGCCACCAGGTGGTGACTTCTCTGAACCTGTAACACAGCATACAAAACGCTTTATCCGCTGTTTCTGGGCCCTTGACCGTGAGCTTGCCAATGCCCGTCATTATCCTGCCATTGGCTGGATAGATTCATATTCGGAATATGCTGATGAAGTTCGTGACTGGTGGGAAATACATAATCCTCTCTGGTCAAAACTTCGTATGGAAGCTTTGGATTTACTTAAGAGTGAACAGAAACTTCAGCAGATTGTACGACTGATTGGACCAGATGCACTTCCTCCTGCACAAAGACTTATTCTTAAAGTTGCAGAAATGATTAAAAACGGCTTTTTGCAGCAGAATGCATTTGATGATGTAGATAAATATTGTTCTTCAGAAAAACAGATTCTTATTCTTGAATTGATGATGGAATATTACAAACGTGCAGTAGCACTTGTAAAGAAAGGTGCTCTTTTAATGAGAGTTACTAATCTTCCTGTTTGCGAAGAACTGGTTCGTATTAAAACTTCATACAAAAATGATGAGTTAGAAAAAATTCAGGAAGTTCGTGACCATATGAATGCTCAGATGGGTGAAATGGAACGTTCTTACAAGGTGGTAAAAGAATGAAAGGTGTAGAATATAGAGGCGTAACTTCTGTTGATGGACCAATTGTTGTTCTTAAACGCACAGAAAATGTTTTTTATAACGAAACAGTAACTGTACGCGACCGCTTTGGTGAAAAAAGAACCGGTAAAGTTGTTGATATTTCTGAAACTGCCGTAGTAGTTCAGATTTTCGGTTCTACAACCGGCCTTGATCTTGAAGAAGCTACTTTTGAATTCCTTGAAGAACCTCTGGAACTTCGTGTAGGAGAAGGTTTACTTGGTCGTGTATTTAATGGTCTTGGAGAACCAATTGATGGTTATCCTGCAATTATTTCTTCAGAAAAACGAAATGTAAACGGTAATCCTATTAATCCTTATGCCCGTGTTTATCCAAGAGACTTTATTCAGACAGGTATTTCTGCCATTGATGGTATGAACTCTCTGGTACGTGGTCAGAAACTTCCAATTTTCTCTGGAAACGGTCTTCCACATAATAAACTGGCAGCTCAGATTATCCGTCAGGCAAAACTTCGTAACAGCGATGAAAAATTCGTAATGGTATTTGCCGGAATGGGTATTAAATATGATGTTGCAAAATTCTTTATTGATACTTTTGAAGAGTCTGGTGTACTTGCAAATGTAGTTATGTTCCAGTCTCTGGCAGATGCTCCATCAATTGAACGAATTATTACTCCTCGTTGTGCCCTTACTGCAGCTGAATATCTTGCCTTTGAAAAAGGAATGCATGTTCTTGTTGTAATGACAGATATGACAAACTACTGTGAAGCTCTCCGTGAAATTTCTACAACCCGTGGTGAAGTTCCTGGCCGTAAAGGTTACCCTGGATATTTGTATTCGGATCTGGCTGAGCTTTATGAGCGTGCCGGAAAAATCATAGGTTCTGAAGGTTCTATTACTCAGATTCCTATTCTTACAATGCCTAATGATGATATTTCTCATCCAATTCCAGACTTAACTGGTTATATTACAGAAGGTCAGATTGTACTTGACCGTGAAATGTCACAGAAAGGTTTGTATCCTCCTGTATCGGGACTTCCAAGTCTTTCTCGTTTGATGAAGGATGGTATTGGTGCAGATATGACTCGTGAAGATCATGCAAATGTTTCATCACAGCTTTTTGCCAGTTATTCAAAGGTAAAAACAATCCGTAACCTTGCTGCAATTATTGGAGAAGAAGAACTTTCTGATCTTGATCGTCAGTATCTGAAATTTGGTGAGCGTCTTGAAAACGAATTCTTCGGACAGGGAGAATTTGAAGACCGTACAATCGAACAGACTCTTTCTATTGGCTGGGAAATTTTAAAAGAACTGCCAGTTGAGGAACTGACTCGTATTAAACCAGAATTTATTGATAAATATCTGCCTTTCTAAGGTATTAAGGAATAATCTGTGGCAAAGTTAAACATTGCACCTACAAAATCGAATCTTCTCTCTGTAAAAGAACAGCTGGCAGTTTCTACAAATGGATATGAACTGCTGGAAGAAAAACGTGAAATTCTTGTTCAGGAATTGATGCGACTTGTAGAGCAGGTTAAAGTCCTGGAAGCAGAAATTGATCAGGTTGTACAGGAAGCATATCCGGCATTAAAAAAAATGCTTATGCTGGATGGTGTAGATCAGGTAGAAAGAATTGCCCATGCCGTTCACTATGATTACGATATGCAGGAAAAAGCTGTAGTAATCGGCGGTATGGAATTTTCTACTATTGAAGTAGAACTGCCAAAAAAGGAATTGTTTTATTCTTTTCTTGGAACTTATGCCAATACAGATGCAACAATCACAAAATTCTTTGAACTGCTTAATCTTCTGACTCAAATGGCATCTATCCGTACAATTGTATGGCGTCTTGCGGAAGAGGTTAGCCATACCCAGCGTCGTGTAAACGCTTTGGACAAATTAATTATTCCTCAGGCAAAAGAGACAAAGGTTTATATTGAAAGTGTTCTTGAAGAACGGGAACGAGAAAATATCTTTGTAATGAAAGCTCTAAAAAAAAGAAATCAGCACAAATAATTATTTTTTATTGGCAACCAAAATTCAAAAGCGGTGTTATACTTATAGTATAGTTATTAAGGAACTGTGATTAATGGGAAAAGAGTTTTATAAAAAAATCCTTGTTGCAATTAATGGCTCAGAAACTTCAATTCATGCCGCAATGTATGCAATTATGATGGCTGCAACTTATAAACTTCAGTTAAAAGTTGTTTATGTTGTAGATTCTGCCACAATCAAATATTTAGGTCTGAATCAGATTTTAATTCATGAAGAAGAAGTTGAATTTCAGAATGACCTTGTTCAAGAAGGAAGCAGTTATCTTGATTATGTTCAGAGTCTGGCTGCTTCAAAAGGACTTGAAATAGAAAAAGATTTGCGACAGGGAACTGTTTATACAGAAATTCTCAAAAGTGCACAGGAATATGAAGCAGATTTAATTCTTATTGGTGGTCATGAACGAAAAAATTCAGATTCCCTCATTAAGAAAACAACTTTATCACAAAATAGAAATGAATTGCTGGCAAAGTCCAGATGTCCTGTTCTGGTTGTTCAAAAATCTACAATTCAGACGGAGTTTAATCAGTTTTGATTGATTGTTACGAAATATTAGGCGTAAGACCTCAGGCTACTCTTGCCGAAATCAAAAGGGCCTACCGCGAAAAAGTAAAAGCTCTTCATCCGGATTCCTCAGGAACAGCTGCTAACAGTGCAGAGTTTGACCTTGTAGTAAAGGCATATCGTGTATTGTCTGACAGTCGCCAGCGTTCAATTTTTGACGAATCGTTCTTTGTTAAAGTCCGCCGTAGTTCTAAATCTACAGAAAGTTTTGATTACTACAAATGGCTCAGTGCCCGTGATGATGAAGAAAGTCGTGCAAAATTAATCTTCTTTACACTTATGCATCAGAAAGAAGATGAAGCTGTAGCAGAATTTAAACGTATGCAGATGAATCATGCAGATTTTTCTCTTAAAAAATGGTTCACTCGTGAAGATTTTATGGATTATGGCTATATTCTGGCAGAAGAGCTGGTTATCCGCGGTGAATACTATGATGCAATGATTCTTCTGGAGCAGATTATTAAAATGGAATACAGTTATCAGTATTTTTACATTTTCTTTCCGGAAGTAATTTCCTTTACTTTGAATATTCTTAAACACAATATAGACGGCGTAATTTCCGATGAACTGGCACTGGATGTTTATGAACGGGCACTGGAATTAGAACTAGGCAGTTCTAACGATGCCTTTTTCTTAAGAAAAATGTCAGAAGAATATCATCGGCTTGGAGATGAAGCAACTGCAAGAGCCTGCTTACTGGCCGCATCTAAATGTTAGCACTTACTAACCTGATATAGTCTTTTTTTTACAGAAGTGTTATTATTCTCGCAACGAGGCAAAAATGATTCACTTAAAAACTGAAGAACAGATTGATGGAATTAGAAAAGCCTGTCATTTGACAGCAGATATGTTTAATGAACTTATTCCAAAAATTCATGCAGGAATGAGTACTTGGGAAATTGATCAGCTTTTTAAAAAATATATTGAAAGTCACGGGGGAACTCCAGCCTGGTACCACGAAGATTATCCTGGAGCTGTTTGTATCAGTGTAAATGATGAAGTTATTCATGGACTTCCATCAAAGAAAAAAATCATTAAAAACGGTGATCTTGTAAGTCTTGATGTTGGTATAGATTTGGACGGTTATATCAGTGATACAACTCATTCACTTTTGATTGGTGAAGTAAAGCCTGAAGTAAAAAAATTAAAGCAGGTAACAGAAGAATGCCTTAAAGCCGGAATTGCTGCCTGTGTAGTTGGAAACAGAATCAGTGATATTTCAAATGCAGTTTATGAAGTTGCAAAAAAACATGGTTATGGTGTTGTTTATGATTACTGTGGTCATGGAGTAGGGCTCGAAGTTCATGAAGATCCAAGTGTTCCAAACTGTCCTTCAAGAGGTTTAAATCCTCGTATTAAAGCTGGTATGGTTCTGGCAATTGAACCTATGATTAATCTTGGTACTGCTGATGTAGAAACTCTTGAAGATGGTTGGACTGTTGTAACCTGTGATGGAAAAGTTTCCTGCCATGAAGAACATACTGTTGCAGTTTTTGAAGATCATAATGAAGTTCTTACAGATTTGAATTACTGTGGAAAGTCAGTTTTATAAAAAAAATTTATAAATAAGAAAATTCATTTCTTTTTTTGTAACCCTTTTTCAATTGTTTGATTATATTTTAAAACAAGCAAAGATAAAGGGTTTTATTTTTGCTTAGGGAGATATATAGATGAAAAAAATAGCTAAACAGATTTTAGGCGCAGTTTTTATGACTTTACTTGCTGTTTCTGCATTTGCAGATCCACCAAAAAAAGGTTCTAATACTAATGCTGCTGCTGCCTTGTCAATTGTAGAAGCTGTTCAGACAACCTTCCGCTCAATCAGCGAAACCATGCTGCCAGCTGTTGTTGAGGTTCATGTTACAGAAACAAAAACCGTAACATACACAGATCCATTTGAAAGCTTTGGATTTGGTGGTAGTCCATTTGATTATTTCTTTGGAAATCCTAAACAAAATGGACAGGAAAAAAATAAAGAACGTAAATATGAAACTTCCGCTTTAGGTTCAGGTGTAATTGTCCGTAATGCCGGTAATAAATATTATGTTCTTACAAATAACCATGTTGCAGGAAATGCTTCAAAAATTACTGTTACATTAAATGATGGTCGTGAGTTTGATGCAGAGCTGGTTGGTGCAGATTCTCGTATTGATATTGCTCTTATTTGTTTTGAAGCAAAAGATAAATCAATTTCTGTAGCAAAACTTGGAGATTCTGATGAAGTTCATCAGGGAGATTTGTGTATTGCTTTTGGTGCTCCTCTTGGATACAGCCAGTCAATGACACAGGGTATTGTAAGTGCTACTGGCCGTTCAGAAAGCCACATGTCTGCAGTAAGTGATTATATTCAGACAGATGCTGCTATTAATCAGGGAAACTCTGGTGGTCCTTTGGTAAACATTTATGGTGAAGTTATTGGTATTAATACATGGATTGCTTCTTCAAGTGGCGGTTCAGTTGGTCTTGGATTTGCAATTCCAATCAACAATGTAAGAGACAGTATTGATGCTTTCATTTCTGATGGTAAAATTACTTACGGTTGGCTTGGTGTTCAGCTGCTTGATATTTCAAAAGATGAAAGTTATACAAAAGAACTTGATGTAGCAGGACTGGATGGTGCATTTGCATCGGAAGTATTCCTTGATTCTCCTGCATACAAAGCTGGAGTTAAACCTGGTGACTACATTGTAGAATTGAACGGTAAAGCTGTTAAATCAGTTAATCAGCTGGTAAGAGATGTTGGTGGCCTTAAAGCTGGTACTACAGCAAAACTTACAGTTATTCGTGGTGGAAAAAAACTTCCTGAACTTACTGTAAAAATTGAGGCAAGAAAATCAGATGCTGAATCACAGAATGAAAGATTATGGCCTGGTTTCATTGCATCACCTTTAACAGACAAAGTTCGTGAATCAGCAGAAATTACAGACAAGAAGATTACAGGTGTTGTTGTTAATTCTATTTCGGAAAAATCACCTGCAGCTGTTTTGAATCTTCAGAATGGTAATATTATTACTGCTGTAAATGGAGTTAATGTTTCAAATGTAAAAGAATTCTATGCAGAACTTTCTAAAGCAACAAAAACAATTTATTTTGATGTATATAGAAACGGTGGCGAATTAACTACTGGAACTGCAAAGATTAAATAGGATCTAACTCCTTTTATTTCAAAGAGATATAACCGTACTTCGTAAAGGTACGGTTATTTTTTTTAACAGGGGAAATTCCTAAAATCTCATAATATATGATGAAACTATCTGATGAATTCGCTATAATAATTAACTATGTACAGACTCTACGTAGAAAGAAAGCCTGGTTTCGAAAACGAGGCTAAAAG
>JAKSTK010000020.1 GCA_024402615.1 Treponema sp. | reverse complement strand
AAAGAAAATGCCGGTATCTTCAACCACACACAGGGTTGGGGTGTAATTGCAGAAACTATGCTTGGAAACGGTGATCGTGCTTACGAATACATTAAAGCTGCTATTCCTGCTGCTTACAATGATAAAGCTGAAGTTCGTCAGTCAGAACCATATGTAATTGGTCAGACAACTTACTCAACTTTCTCTAAACGCCCTGGAAACACAAGAGTATCTTGGCTTTCTGGTGCTGGTACATGGTCTTATTATGCAATTACTCAGTACATTCTTGGTATTAAACCACAGTACAATGGTATGCTCTTTGATCCATGTATTAAATCAGATTGGGATGGATTCACTGTTGAGCGTCGCTGGAGAAACATGAATATTAAGATTGAGGTAAAGAATCCTCAGCATGTTTCAAAAGGTGTTGAATACGTTGAAATCGATGGAAAACGCGTAGATGCTTGTTATCTCCCACTTGAAATGATTAAAGATGGTTCTTCAATCGTTGTTTATATGGGTAAAGATGCAAAAACATATGCTGCTGAACGCGTATAAGTTGATTACTAACGAAGAATGAACAATTAATCATTAAGTAATTCAAAAAGCCTGTTCTCATAAAGAACAGGCTTTTTTGTTGTTACGAACAATGGAAACTTATTTGTTTATAATATGTTCCTCAACATATTTAATTCCCTTTTCTGTAATAACGACATAATGAGAATCAAATAATGGGCTCTCAAAATTCATAAGGGTCCGACCTTTTTTGTCTTTAAAGAAAGCCTTGCTCTGTAATGGTTCTACAACATCTGTTGTTGAATAGATTAGTAATCCTTCCTGAATGAGTGAATAAACTTTTGTGAGGTTATCAATCATCTGGATTCCACCATTCAATGGTCCTGAAGGTTTATGATCGGAATATAATTCCCATAAATCATTCAGATTGTAAGATTTGTGTGGTGTTTTGTTAGACTCATAAAGTTTGAGTAACAGGCGGGTTGCTGTATTTGATACAGCAGAATCATTTAAATTGCACATATGTGCCTCCTTTTTAGCAGATTAACGTCCTGCAATTTGGTATAAATCGACACTTTTAATATAATACTTTTTTTTGTTTTGGCAAGTATTTTTTTTTTCGAACAGTGGGGACAGAGTAATTTGAATGCGAACACAAACAAAAGGGACAGAGTAATTTGTTTATAAACAGAAGGGACAGAGTAAACAAAAGGGACAGAGTAAATTAAATATTTGCGAACAAAAGGGACAGAGTAATTTGTTTATAAACAAAGGGGACAGAGTAAACTGTATAAGCAGGCGTTACGGGCGGCGTTTGAGCCCGTTAGAAGGGGTAGTTAAATAAAAAAAGCGCTGTTATTAAACAACGCTTTTTTTATTTAACGAGGGGAAGACTTTCCCCCTTTTTTTTAGAAAAGAAAACTTAAATTAGTCTTCCATATTTTTATATTCAGCAAACTTAGAAACAACTTCCTCATTTGGTTTTGTACAAAGTGAAATAACTACTGTTACTACAAGACAAGCAAGGAATGCTGGAACGATTTCGTACAAGCCGAAGATTGGAGAAACTGTAGCAGGAATGTAATGCCAAACAACATCAACGATACCACCACAAACAAGACCTGCAATTGCACCGGCAGCTGTTGTGCGCTTCCAATAGAGAGCAAGGAGAATCAGTGGACCGAATGTTCCACCAAATCCAGACCAGGCAAAAGATACGAGACTGAAGATTGATGAATTAGGATTCAAAGAAAGCAGGAGAGCAATCAATGCAATAAGGAATACTGTGAAACGGCTTACATTCAAAACTGTTTTTTCATCAGCATCTTTTTTAATAAGTCCCTTAAAAATATCCTGGCTTACTGCAGAAGAAGCTGCAAGGAGCTGAGAGTCTGCTGTAGACATTGAAGCTGCAAGAATAGCACAGAGGAAGATACCTGCAATGAATGCTGGGTACATCTGCTGCATTGTTGCAGAGAATACTGTTTCTGCATCACCAGCTGAAAGAATAATTCCATGTCCCTTTAAGTAGACTACACCTAAAGTACCAATAAGAATTGCACCAATATAAGAAATAATCATCCAGATAATTCCGATGCGGCGTGCTTTTTTAATTTCACCATTAGAACGGATTCCCATGAAGCGAACGATGATGTGTGGCATACCGAAGTATCCAAGCCCCCAAGCCAAAGCAGATACAATACCCATTCCATTGAATGCCTGAAGTTCTGTTCCTGCAACTTCTTTGAAGTTAGTGAATACATTTGCAGCCTGTGGAATACCACCAATTGCGAACAGTGCAATGATTGTAGAAATAACAAATGCAACTAAAATCAGCATACCCTGAATAAAGTCTGTTGTACAAACAGCTGTGTAACCTCCTGTTACTGTGTAACAAAGGATTACTACAAGACCGATTGCAAGTCCTGCATGGTAATTTAATCCAAATACTGAGTTGAACAATTTTGCACATGCAACGAATCCTGAAGCTGTATAAATTGTGAAGAACAATACAATGAAAATTACAGAAACAATTGAAAGGAGGTGAGTTTTATCAGCAAAACGATTAGAAAGGAATTCTGGAATTGTAATTGAATCACCATATGTAATTGAACATTTGCGGAGAGGTTTTGCAACGAATAACCAGCTCAAATATGTTCCTAAAATAAGACCTACTGCTGTCCAGATTGATTCCTGAACACCACCGAGGTAACAGAGTCCTGGAAGACCCATCAAAAGCCATGCAGAAGAATCTGATGCTTCAGCTGAAAGTGCTGTTACCCAAGGACCAACTTTACGTCCACCGAGGAAGAAGTCAGCAGAACTGTTATTTTTGCTGGCACTTCTTAATCCAACGAAAATCATTACACCAAGATAAAGTACGAAGGCAATAATCTTAGCTACTAACTGTGCTGTCATAATTGACCACCTTTATTAATTGAGAATGGCATAATTATACAGTTTTTATGTATAAAAATACATACTTTTAGAAGAATATATTGTAAAAAATCTTTTCTCTTGCTTTTATTTCTTCTGATTCGTATATTTAAATCGTAATAAATATTTGATTTGGAGATTAGACTGATGGCTGATTGTAATCATAATTGTGGTTCATGCGGAAAGAGTTGTGAAGAAAGAGATTTGAAGGCTCATCTTCGTGCTGGTAGCAGTGTAAAAAAAGTTATTGGAATTGTCAGCGGTAAAGGCGGTGTAGGTAAATCTTTGGTTACTTCTTTACTGGCTAGCAAAGTTTGTAAAGATGGTTTTAAGACTGCGATTCTTGATGCTGATATTACTGGACCTTCTATCCCTGAAAGTTTTGGCATGGGAGATGCCCGTGCTACAGCTATGGAAAATGAAGATGCTCTTAATCCTGTTATTACTGATTCTGGAATTCAGCTTATGTCTATGAATTTCCTTTTACAGAATGAAAATGATCCTGTAATCTGGCGTGGTCCTGTTATTGGTGGTGCTGTAAAACAGTTCTGGACTGATGTTGCCTGGAAAGATGTAGATTTTATGTTCGTTGATATGCCTCCAGGAACTGGTGATGTTCCACTTACAGTTTTCCAGTCTTTGCCTGTTGATGGAATTATTGTTGTTTCTACTCCTCAGCAGCTGGTTCGTGTTATTGTGGAAAAAGCCGTTAATATGGCAAACATGATGAATATTCCAATCCTTGGGCTTGTAGAAAACATGAGTTATGTAAAATGTCCTGATTGTGATAAGAAGATTACTGTTTTTGGTAAATCAAATATTGATGAAATTGCAAAGAATTTTAATCTTCCTGTTCTTGCACGCATCCCAATGGAAGAATCTACTACAAGTGCTGTTGATGCCGGTGATGTTGAAAGCCTTGATATTCCAGAACTGGCTGATGCTGCAGCAGCTGTAGAAAAATTGCTGAAATAAAATCCAAATTCCTGATTAATATGATATACTGTTGCTATGGATAAAAACGAAAAAGAAGACAGTTTTGAAGTTTCAGAACAGCTTTATAATGATACTCTAAAAGAATTGTGCAGCATTTTTACAAAAGAAGATGAGAATCTGGTGTATGATTTTTTAGTTTGTCTGTTTACTCCTGCAGAACGCAGAGATATTGTTAATCGCTGGCTTTTGGTAAAAGAAATTGACAAGGGAACTACACAACGAGATATTGCTAAAAAATTTGGAATGTCATTGTGTAAAATTACACGAGGTTCTAAGGAACTTCATAAACCTGACAGTGCTTTTAGAAAAGTTCTGGATATTGTTAATCAGAAAAAATCGGAAAAATAGAATTATTATTGTCTGATAAATAGTCCCGTTGTTGCAGCGGGACTATTTTTATATATGAAGAATCAATGAGATAGAGGAAAATATGAAAAATAAACTTACATTTGTTGTACCACCACAGAAATGGGAAGAATTTCTGCCTTTAGGAAACGGCCGTTTAGGAGCTATGCATAAGGTTCATCCATGTAATGATGTTTTACAATTGAATGAAGAAGGTATCTGGTCTGGTGGACCGATTGATCGTATTAATCCTGATACTCAAAAGCATATAAATGAAATAAGAAAACTTGTTAAAGAGGGCAAAGTTCTTGAAGCACAGGAATTGGGATTTCAGACTTTAAGTGGTACCTGTTTTAACGAAAGGGTTTATCAGACTGCGGGTGAATTCCGGATTGATTTTTTTGAAGAGAAAAACAGTGGTATTGAATGTGGATTTCCTCTGGAGCACAAAGTAGAAGATGTGTATTTAAAGACATATAAAAGTGAACTAAATCTGGCTAAGGCTTGTACTGTTGTTACATATGAAGATGATAAAGGGGTGAAGTACACCAGACAGACATGGATTTCTGCTCCAGACGATATGCTTTTTATGTATGTAACCGCTTCTGAAAAAGGAAAGATTAATTTTCGTGGTTATTTAGACAGAGGAATCTGGGTAGATGATATTTACGCGGAAGGTGGAAATATTTATCTGGAAGATTCCCATGGAATTCCTTTCTGTGTTGGAGCTGGGGTTATTACGGAGGGTGGAAAATCTGGTACTACAGGATTTTGTCTTACAGGTAAAAAATGTGATTCTGCCTTATTTTATATTGATATAAGAGCTTACAAATGGGACAAGAAGCCACTCTCCCAGGAAAAATATAAGAAAATTATTCTTAAAGATACCTGGACCTATGAGTGTAAGAAACATCTCCAGTTGTTTAAAAAATCGAGTAAAGGAAAGAGTTTAAAAGATTTTGCTTCAGAACTTTTTGCCCGTCATTTGAAAGAATATAACGGATATTATAATAGAATGTATTTGAATATTGGTGAAGTTGAAAGAAGAAAGACTGATATTCAGAATGAGACACAGAATGAGACAAAGGGGACAGAGACAAATGTAATTGGATATACAAAAGGGACAGAGCAAAATGTTTCTACAACTCCAACTCCCGAATTATTAAAATCTGTAAATAAAGACAGTTTGGAATTGTTTCATCAATACTTAAATTTTAGCCGATATCTTTTGATTGCAGGTAGCAGGGCTCCTGGTGTATTACCAACAACTCTACAGGGGTTGTGGAACTGTTATATGGATCCTCCATGGGGAAGCAAGTATACAATCAATATCAATACAGAGATGAATTATTGGCCTGTTAATATGACTGGTTTAAGTGAGTGTGAGGAGCCTTTGTTTGAATTGCTGGAACGGGCTTATGACAATGGTTGTATTACTGCAAAGAAAATGTATGGATGCAAGGGGTATGTAATTCATCATAATACTGACTACTGGGGAGATTGTGCACCACAGGATGCATGGCTTCCTGGTACTTATTGGGTTTTAGGTGGAGCCTGGCTTTCTACTCATATTTATGAACATTATAAATATACTTTTGATAAGGCTTGTCTTGAAAAATATTACTATTTGATGCATGAAGCATGTCGATTTTTTGAAGATTTTCTTGTTCCTTGTGATATAAAAGCTTCAGATGGAAAACCTTATCTTGTGATTAACCCTTCCGTTTCTCCTGAAAATTCTTATGTAACTAAAGCGGGGCAGACAGGAGCGTTCAGTGAAGGTTGTGAAATGGATAATATGATTCTTGAGCATCTGTTTTCCAGTTGTTTGAAATCTTACGAATTATTAAAAGATTTAGCTCACGATAAATACGGAAAAGTTTATAAAGAGAAGGAAATAGAAAAATTTAAGTATGTTCTGGCTCATTTGAAGAAACCGGAATTGAATAAAGATGGATCTTTGATGGAATGGAATACTGAAGTTACAGAAGTGGAACCTGGTCACAGACATATATCTCATTTGTATGGATTATTCCCTGGAAAAACTTTTACGCCTGAAACCAGTAAAGAACTTACAGAAGCTGCGAAAATAACTCTGAAAAAGCGTCTTGCTAACGGTGGTGGGCATACTGGCTGGAGTCAGGCTTGGATTAATAATTTCAGGGCATCTTTGTATGAGGGAAATGAGGCTTTGGCTGGGGTGGAAAAGATACTTTCTCAGTCAACATTGCCTAATTTACTGGATAATCATCCTCCTTTCCAAATTGACGGTAATTTCGGCTGTCTTTCTGCTGTTATGCGTATGCTGGTTCAGAGCGAAATGATAAGTTCTGATGAAGTTGATGTTCGCTTGTTGCCGGCACTTCCTGATAGAATGAGCTGGCAGAAGGGGACATTGCGGGGTGTAAAAATTTGTGGAGATGTTTCTATTGATTTTGACTGGGAAGATGGTGTTCCGATGGATTTGATTATTCATGCAGGGAAAAATACTCCATCAGAATTAAAAGTAAATGTGTATTTTGGCGGAACAGATGTTCAGAGAGAAAAAAATAATGGTCTTTGTACTTTCCATAAGCAAATTATAGTAACAAAATCTTAAAATTTTGTTATAAAACAAAAAATTATACTTAAAAATACTTAAATATGATTAAACGTTTAACTAAATTTAGTTAAAAATATTTGTTATTGACCTTGTGTTTTCGAAAAACCGTTTTATACTTTTATTTACGAAGCGGAAAAAAACTTGTCGCTTTTAGATTATTTATAAAACGTTTCTTAGGAGGAAACACATGAAAAAAATTATTGCAACAATTGCAACATTATTGGCTCTTTCAATGGTATTCGTAGGATGCCAGAAAGGTGGAAATGACGAAACTGGTGGAAATGATGATGAGACTATTGTAACTCCAGACGAAGTAGCTGAAACTCTTACAGTAGATGAGTATGGTAATATTATTACACTTGAAGATTTAAAATCAAAATCAGAAACATACAATACATTTGTTCTTGTTGTAAAAAATAAATCTGGTGAAGACAGATCAGGTTGGGGTTGTGTTGCTTTAGTTGTAACAGATGCTGCAGCTCCTTGGGGTTGGCATGAAAAAATCTTAGGTGAAGGTGAGTATGGTCAGTTGCCACCTGCAGCTTCACTTAAAAATGGTGAAACTTATGAGTACAAATTCACACTTGAAGAACTTATTGCTGCAATTGAGGCAGAAGATGTAGCAGCAGCTGATGGTGTTGCTCATAGATTAACAGCTCAGGGTGGAAATGGGGTTGAAATTATTGGAGATAAACTTGTAGCTGTTGATGAAGAATAAGTAAATTCATGAATTATGAATGAATATTCTAATTTATTAGAAATTTAACTAGGTTCATTTTAGGACTGATTTCAAATTGATATATAGAAATCAGTCCTTTTTATTTTTTAAATCAAAAGGGACAGAGACAATTATTGAACGAAAGGGACAGAGACAGTCGTTCAGTAAACAAAAGGGACAGAGTCAGTTGTTCTGTTGAAAGGGACGGAGACAGCCGTTCCAGCTCAAAGCTTGCCAAGGCGTGTAGCAGCGCGCAGCGGCCACTGGACTGAGCTTTTGCGAAGGAAGAGGCTGACCGTTAGGGAACTGCGCAAGGCCGTTTTGGTTCATTAATGGTGGCCAAAAGAATAGATAATCAGGAAGCTGCAATAATCCAGGTCATTATTCCTGTTATTCGCGAAATTGTGCGGATTGAGAAACCGGCGTCGCGTAAAATTCTAACTTTCGTTTTGATTTTTTCTATTGGCAAGTTTGGTGGTATTAGTGGACTATTGCTGTTCAGAAGTTTTTTGATTGTTTCAATTTTCTTTTGTTCTTTTTCTGAAGGGCGTAGTTCAATATCCAGACATTCGGTGGAATCTGGTTGTGATATAAAATGATAGAAATTATCTATTGTTTGAAAAAGATCTAGTATTTTGTCTTTTTCGACTAGGTTTTGTTTTTGATTGTATAATTTATAGCTGCTCCATTTATATTCTGAAGCAAGAGAGATTCCTGCTTTTTCCGGGTTCTGAAGAATATAACGTACGACAATTTTCCAATATATATCGTCTGTAATTATTTCACTGGCGAATCTTCCTTGAAAAAGAGGTCCAATTCGGTCATATTTTTTATTAAAATAGCGGGCATATACTGATTCTACAGTTTGCATAAATTTCGATATGTTTTTGTTTTTATCGTCTGGGGATAGGTGAACATGGTTGTCCATTAAAGTGTATACTTGCAGTTTTATATTATATTTTTCTTTATATTTGGCTATAAGTTTAAGAAAGTGGTTTCTGTCATCATCATCGAAGAAAATATTTTGTTTGTTTACACCGCGGATTACTATGTGGTAAGAGCCGGTGGGAGAGTATTGTCGTCTTTTTCTCATCTTTTTCCTCTATATATTAATAGCTGAAAAATGATGATTTCGGACCATTTTTTTTTTTTTTTTTTTAATTTGCTCTGTCCCCGTTGTTTACGTTGTTTATTTATATTCTTTCCGCAATTTACTCTGTCCCTTTTGTTCCATCCCCCCTTGCACAACACGTCGATTTTCATTATTATTCTTGTTACGTGTTTAGATTAGGGAAGATTATGTTTAATCCCCGTTTTACATAAGCCAACTTTCTATACACTAGTTCAATGCAGAGTGGATTATGTTTCCTTTGTCCGCTGCCTAGAGCGATATAATTATTAATCTTAAATTGAGGTATTATATGTACGCAACTATTGAATTTAAGGGCAAACAGTATAAAGCAGAAAAAGATGTTGTCCTTACAGTAGACAAGCTTGACGCTGAAAAAGGTACAAAGATTGACATCGATACAGTTCTTTTGGTAAGCGATGGAGACAAAATCAGTGTTGGTACACCTTATGTAAAGGGTGCTAAAGTAACAGTAGTAGTTGAAGAAACTTTCAAAGATAAGAAAGTTTTGGTTTTGAAATATAAAGCTAAGAAAGACTATCATCGTCTTATTGGTCACAGACAGCAGTACACAAAAGTACGCGTTGAATCAATTTCACTTTAATTAGCGGATAAATAGGAGATTACTATGGGAAGAACACGTGGTGGATCTGGTGCAAAAAACGGACGCGATTCAAATCCAAAAAACTTGGGTATTAAAAAATATGCTGGTGAAACTGTAACTGCAGGTTCAATCTTACTTAAACAGCGTGGAACAAAATTTTATCCTGGCGACAATGTAATGAAAGCTGGTGATGACAGTTTGTTTGCTACTGCTGATGGAAAAGTAGTTTACAGCGAAAGAAACAATCACAAAGTTGTTTCTGTAGAAGCTGCTAAATAAGCATAAAATCAGTTAATCTGATTCAGGTGCCCGGTGTGACGAAAATCTACCGGGCATTTTTTTTATAAGTCTTTTGACTTTTAGCGTGTAAAAAACGCATTTTTTGATGCAGTTTGATGCATCCTGATTGAGGAAACTTTATGGTAGGTTTTGCTGACGAAGCTCTTATTGAAGTTCGTTCTGGAAATGGTGGTAACGGTTGTGTTGCTTTCCGTCGTGAAAAATATATTCCTTACGGTGGTCCAAACGGTGGGGACGGAGGAAAAGGTGGCGACGTAATTTTTGTCGTAAAAAAGAATCTCCGTACTTTGTCTAAAATCCGCCATAAGTGTTGTTTTAAGGCAAAAAATGGTGGCGATGGTCAGGGCTGGAATCGTTATGGTGCAGATGGCGAAGATGTTGTAATCCCTGTTCCTCCAGGAACAACTATCCGTGACTCAGAAACTGATGAAATTATTTATGATTTCAAAGATGATAATGAAAATGAACGCTTTGTTTTCCTTAAAGGTGGAAATGGCGGTTGGGGTAATGTTCATTTTAAGACTTCTACAAATCAGGCTCCTCGTCATGCAAATCCTGGTCAAAAAGGTGAAACTCGTTTCTTAAAACTGGAACTTTCTATTATGGCTGATGTTGGGCTTGTCGGTTTTCCAAATGCAGGTAAATCTTCTTTGCTTACAGCCTTTACAAATGCCAGACCAAAAATTGCTCCTTACCCATTTACTACAATCATTCCAAATCTTGGTGTTTTGCGTGTAGATGATGAAAGTGATATTATTATCGCCGATATTCCGGGAATTATTGAAGGTGCTTCTGAAGGTCTTGGTTTAGGAGATACTTTCTTAAAGCATATTACTCGTACAGCTTGTCTTATTTTTATGATTGACTGTTCAGATGAAAATTATGCTACTGCTTATGAAACTTTGTGTAATGAATTGGCCTCATATTCAGATGAATTAATGGAAAAGCCAAGAATTGTACTTTGTAATAAAATTGATGTGGAGGGGGCTTTCGAACATGCTGTTGAACTGGCAGAATCTATCCGTAAAGCTGAGCCTGAAACAAAAGTAATTCCAGTTTCTGTTATGATGGGACGGGGAATGAAAGATGCTAAAAACGAGATTGTCAAACTGGTTAGTCAGCTGGAAAAACGTGATTTAGAAGAAGCTGCAACTGAAGAAAAAGCCTTTGGTAAAAGCTTTATGGATTCCCGTGCAATTCCTGATGACGATGATGATGTTCAGTATCCTGGAAGTGAAAACTAATTTTACTTTTTGTGAGGTATAAATGAGAATTGCAATTTTAGGTGGAAGCTTTAATCCTGTTCATATTGGTCATGCAATGCTGGCAGATACTATTATTACTGAACTTGGTTTTGATAAAGTACTTTTTGTTCCTACCTGCATTCCACCTCATAAAATTATCAATTCCAAAGTAACTACTGAACAGAGGGTTGAGATGCTTCAATCCTTTTGTAATACAGAAGGAAATGGGCATTTTGAAGTTGAATTGTGTGAAATTGAACGGGGTGGTATTTCTTATACTTCTGATACTCTTACTTATCTTGCAGAAAAATATAAAGGGAAAATCGACGGAAAATTTTCCTTTGTGATGGGTGATGAAGTTGCTGCGGAATTTGATAAATGGCATGAAGTAGAAGTTGTTGCTTCTCTTGCTGATTTTATTATTACTCGTCGTTATCCTGATTATCGTGAAGAAGGTTTTCAGGACTTTGGTAATACGCCTGCAGGTCATTACATGGGAGATTTTGCTAAGAAATTCTCTGTAGAAGAGTTCAAATATCCTTGTAATTATCTTAAAACTCCGGTACTGCCTGTTTCATCAACCGATATTCGTACCCGGGTTGCAGAAGGTAAAAGTTTCAGATATCTGGTTCCTGCTGCTGTTTACGATTATATTGTAAAGAATAAGCTTTATATTCAGGATAAATAAAATGGATTACGATAAACTTATTGAACAGATTCGTGATTATACAAAAAAATCTGTTAAATCAAAACGATATGAACATAGTGAAAGGGTTGCAGATATGTGTGTGACTCTCTGTAAAAAAGCCGGTATTGATGAAAAAAAAGGGTATCTTGTTGGAATTGGTCATGATATGTGCAAAGATATGCCTGATTATGAATTAATCGGTACTGCTGGTCGTGATGGTAATCCTGTTACTGAATATGAACTTGGTAAACCGGCATTGCTCCATGGTCGTGCAGCTGCGGTTTTAATGAAAGATAAATTTGGTATTACAGATTCTGATATTCTTGAGGCAGTTGCAAATCACACTTCCGGAAAAGAAGGTATGTGTGATTTAACAAAAATTCTTTTCCTTGCCGATAAAATAGAACCTGGCAGACCTCAGTCTTCTGATGAATACCGGGCACGTTTACTGGCAATGCCTCTGGAAGAAATGACTGGTACTGTTATTGTAGAAAATTATAAGTATATAAAATCTCGGGGTCATAACATTTACCCGGGAACCCAAAAGATGGTAGAATATTACTTGAAAATGATGGGTGAAGGAGATCTTCTGTAAATGAAAAAATTACGGGATGAACAGAAAGGTATTATTTTTATTTCTCTGATTGTTTTAGTAATTGCAGCTGTTTCTGTTTACTTTGCAATTTCTCTTGATGTAAATAAGGTTGAAGATACTTTGAAAACCAAACCTCTTGTAAAAACTCTTTTTGTAGTAGAAGACGGTGAGGGTGGTGTTCTTTTTAGTAATGTTTTTGTTTATAATGCCAAATCCAATAAAGGTGCGTTGATTAATATTCCGGGGTATACTGGCCAGATTTACGATACAATTAACCGTACTGACCGTATTGATCAGGTTTATCGTGAAAAAGGAATTGATTCTTTTAAGCTTGAGATTGAACGTCTTATTTTTGGTGCGGGTAATCGTGCCGAAAAAATTGATTATTATTCAGTAATAAAACTTGATAAGTTTATTATGCTTTGTGACATGCTTGGTGGCATGCGTGTTTTTATTCCGAGTCCTGTAGATTGTTATTCTGAAACTGGGGTTCGCTGGCTGCTTCCATCAGGTGCTATCAACCTTGATGGAGATAAAGTTGCTACTTATCTTCAGTATAGAGATGGGGAAGATGAAGCTTCTGTTCAGAATCGTTATCTGGATATTATGGTCGCTTTCCTTTCTGGTTTGCACGATAAAGGATCTATTATTCTTACAAAAAAGAATTTTAAAACTTTTGGCGATTGTATTATCAGTCCTCTGGAAGAAGATGAATTAAAACTTTTATTTACCGAAATTTCTGGTGTAGATACAGAATCTCTTGTGCGTCAGACTATTACTGGTTCTGAACGACATGTTGATAATCAGATTCTGCTTTTGCCTGGTAACAATGGTGAATTTATTAAAGACGCTGTACGAAATACTCTTACAGCTATGGCATCATCTGATATTTCTGCTGCCGGTAAAATTATTGTTCTGGAAATCCAAAATGGTACCTATACTGAACAGCTTGCCTCAAAATGTATGAGAAAATATCAGGATGCAAGTTATAATGTTTTGCAGGCAAAAAATGCAGAACGTCATGATTATGAAAAAACAATGATTATTGACCATCTTGGCAATGATGCTGCTGCCAAAAATGTTGGAGATCTTATTCGTTGTTCAAATATTATTAGAGCTGAAGAACTAGAGGGTGGTGAAGATTTTTCCAGCACTCAGGTTGATTTTACTATTATCCTTGGAAAAGATTTTAGTAAAGATTATTTGTATGTAATTAGATAATAGAGGTTATATGAAAACTACAGAACAGAAAGCAATTGAAATTGCAAAATTAATGGAAGATGGAAAGGGTAATGATGTTACTTTGATTGATGTTAGCGGATTGAACAGCTGGACAGATTATTTTGTTATTGCCACTGTTACAAGTTCTACTCACTGGCAGGGTTTGTACAAACAGGTAAAAGAATATATTAAGGAAAATGATCTGGAAATTCATTTAACAAACCGTAAAAGTCCAGATGGAGATGACTGGAATCTTATTGACTTAGGCCCAGTTGTTGTTCATTTAATGTCTGCTGCAGCAAGAGATTTTTATGATCTTGAAAAATTGTGGCATGCAGGAAAAATTATCGATTTTAATAATTAATTACTGGAAATTGAAAAATAAAAAGAAGGACTGCTTACCGGCAGTCTTTTTTTTATTTACTGCATAAACAAAGGGGACAGAGTAAACAAAGGGGACAGAGTAAATAGAAATTTAATAAAACAAAAGGGACGGAGTAAAACACAATTTACTCTGTCCCTTTTGTTCATAATATCGCAGTATAGTCAGAAATAATTAGAAATCTTCGTCGTTAAAACGGAGGTCATCATCTTCGGTAAGTTCTTCACCTTCTGAATGGAACTGAACATAACCGTCTTCTGGTTCATGATCATCATAAGGATCATCAAAATCGTCTTCAGAAAAAGATTCATCGTAAAGAGAAACATCTTCATCGAATTCATCTAAAATTTCGTCGTCTTCCTCTTCTCCCATATAAAAATCATCATCAAAACCATCAAAATCATCAAATTCATCATCCAATGAAAATGAAACATTTAATTCTTCTTCGTTAGAAACTGGAAGGCTGGAAAGCATAAGAACCTCTGAACCTGAAATGCTGTAAACTCTATAACAAGATATGTAATTTAATGTACTGTGTCAATTACTTATAATACTTTATTATTTTATTGGTGATAGTGAATACTATCAAAAGGTTGAATTGACTTTAGATTGTAAATATGTATAATTAAAAGATAGTATGAATGAATTTGTGCTGGAAAAAGCTTACGCTAAGGTGAATTTTAATCTTAGAATATTGCCAAAGCAGTTAAGTGGTCCTCTGGCAGGATTTCATAATATTGAAAGTATTTTTCAGACAATTGATTTGTATGATGAAGTGTCTGTACAACTGGAAGATACGGGAATTTGTAGTGTTTACTGTGATTCTATGCAGCTTCCTGAAAAAAATACGATTACTAATGCTTATGAGGCGTTTTGTCTTGTGGCTGAGGTAAAGGTTCCTGGTGTTAAGGTTATCCTTAAGAAAGGAATTCCTTCCGGTGGCGGTTTAGGCGGTGGCTCAAGTGATGCTGCGGCTTTTATTCGTGGACTGGAAAAATTATGCGATATAAAACTTTCTGAATGTCAGTTAGATTTTATTGCTGATAAAACGGGAAGTGATGTATTTTTCTTTATGCATTGTGATTCTGAGGGAAAGGGATGCGCTCTAGTCTCGGGTCGTGGTGAAGTTATCAAGAAGATACAACCGCGTAATGATTTGTTTTTGTTATTGATTTTTCCAAATTTCGGAAGTTCAACAAAAGAAGCTTATGCTTTAGTAGATGAGTGGATGGAAAAGGAAAATCATATGACCAAAGGTCTAGACTTGATGGATTTGGAGGAAATTTACTATAAATCTCCTGATCAATGGACTTTTGAAAACACTTTTACTCCTTTGTTGTGCGAAAAATATCAAGAATTAGAATACGCATTGGGAGCATTAAAAACGACTGGTGCTGAATTTGTCGATATGTCGGGTTCAGGTTCCACTTGTTATGGTGTTTATGGTCTCAAAGAACAAGCTTTATGTGGTAGTAAAAAGCTTGGAGCTGTCTGGAACAGTAAAGTTGTTCAGACAATCTAATTCACCTTGACTGTATTAAGTTGGAGGACGGGCGATGCAGATAACAGAACTTAGAATTAGAAAGGTAGAAGATGAAGGTAAATTACGTGCTTATGTAACAGTTACCTTCGACAATTGCTTTGTTGTGCATAATGTTAAAATCATCGAAGGCAAAACTGGATTATTTATTGCTATGCCAAGCAGAAAAACTGCTAATGGTGAATATAAAGATGTAGCACATCCAATTAGCCTTGATTTTAGAACTGAACTTCAGAATAAAATTATCGCAGAATATGAAGCTGGTCATGTTGAAGTTGGTGGTTCAGACGCTGACTAAAGCATAGATTTTCTCCGCTGGTGTAAAGGTAGCACACGGGCTTTTGGTGCCCAGGGTCCGGGTCCGATTCCTGGGTGGAGAAGGAAAACCTGATTTTCAGGTTATTATTAATTCTTAAAGCGTAGGATATAAGGAGCTTTACAAAATGAGTACATTAACACTTAATGCAAAAACTCGTACAACAACTGGTAAAACAGCTGCTAAAAAACTTCGTGAAGTAGGTAGTATCCCTGCCGTTATGTATAACGACAAAGGCGAAGCTACAATGCTTGAAGTAAACGAAGTTGAATTCAACAAAATTTGGAGAACTATTACTCCAACAACTTCTATCAAACTTGTAGTTGACGGAAAAGAAAATGTTGCTTTGATCAAAGATGCTGAATACAACATCCGTACTGACAAAGTTCTTCATGCAGATTTCTTCGTTCCAGCTGCTGATCAGAAATTAGTAATGAACATTAAGATTCACTTCCAGGGAACTCCTGCTGGTGTTCTTAAAGGTGGTTTCAAGAAAGAACGCAACAACCAGATTAAAATCAAGGCTGTTATTGCTGATCTTCCAGAAACAATCGTTGCTGATATTTCAAAAATCAATGCAAGTGAAGCACTTCGCGTAAAAGATCTCGACCTTGGTAACAAAGTTGAAATCCTTACAGATGCTAACCTCCCATTGGTTACAGTTGCTCCAGCTCGTTAATCAATAACGAACTAAGTAAAAAGGCTGTCTTAAAAAAGACAGCCTTTTCTTTTTTAACTTATATTCATAACTCTTAAATAAGTATAAAATCATGATATGGACTCATTTTTGAATCAGTTTGAACAGAAAGTACTCAAAGGTTTTAGTGACTGCGGAATATCATTTGAAGCATCCTCTGTTATTGGAGTTGCTGTTTCTGGAGGAGCTGATTCTATTTCTTTGCTTTTAAGTGTAAATAAAATCTGTGAAAAAAATAATGTAACCCTTAAGGTTGTTACTGTAAATCATTTTATTCGGGAAATAGAAGAAACTACTGGGGATGTTAACTTTGTTGTAGATTTATGCAAAGTAAAAAAAATTCCTTGCAGTGTAAAAGAATTACAGCCGGGGTCAGTCCAAAAATACGCAGATGAATATGGTTGTGGAATTGAAGAGGCGGCTAGAGTTTTAAGATACAGATGTTTTGAAGAATTCTGTAAAGAAGAGAACCTGGATTATCTTTGTCTTGCTCATAATAAAAATGATCAGTTAGAAACTGTACTTATGAGATTTCTTCAAGGGAGTGGTGCAGAAGGGCTGTCAGGTATTTCCCGTAAAAGAGATAAATATATTCGTCCAATGCTGAATATTTCCCGTGAAGAAATAGAAGCTTATCTTGTTGAGCAAAATCAAACTTATAGAACTGATTCAACTAATTCAGACTGTAATTATTTACGAAATAGAATCAGAAATAATCTGGTGCCTTTGTTAAATAAAGATTTTGAAAAATGGACTGCTGGTGTAGAAACCTTGCGTCAAAAAGCAAAGGATGATGAGGATTTTTTTCTGCAGCAGGTAAATCTGTTTATTGAATCTGAATCTGTTTTTGTTGGAAAAGATGAAGTAAATGTTGTATTAGAGCCTTTGTGCAAGCTTGGTTATGCTTTATTTTACAGAATAATTTTAAAGCTTTGTAATTCAATTTCTACAGAAGGTCGTATTCCTTATGTATTTTTAAAAGAACTTTATTTGTGGTGCAATAATAAAAGTATTACAGAAAATAGTTCAAAAAGCGTGGGAAATCTTGATTTTATTCGAAACAAAAAATCAAATAAAAAAGAAATTTTAACTATAAAAATCGCTTCAAAACAGATTAAAGATTTGTGTTTTTCTGCTATAATAGAAGAAAGTGGAAAATTTCAGTTTCATTGTGGAGAAATTCTTGTACAGAAAACTGAAGATTTTACAAAAATCTGTTTTTCAGGAAACGAAACTGCAGAGTATTTTGTAAAAGTTGATTTTCCATTTGTACTCAGAAATTATATTCCCGGTGATGTAACTGTCACTGCGGATGGTAAAAATAAAAAAGTGAAGGATATTTTTTCTGACTGGAAGGTTTCAGAATCAGACAGAATGAATATTATTCTTCTTCAGGAATTAAATAGCGAAGCTCAGAGAATTTCTTGTATCTTTGGAAAGGTTTTCGGGTTTAAAGATTGGATAGTTAAGTAAAGGCAATTATTAGGGATTGATTATGAAAAAGTTTTTGATTTTCTGTACTGTTCTTTTTGTTTCATTTAATTTGTTTGCGCAATCAAAATCATCTGCTGTTTCAGCAAATAGAAAAACTGCAGAAAGATGTCTCCGGCTGGCAGAAAACTGTTTGCTGGCACTGGATTACACAAATGCTATGAATCAGGCGGAAATGGGACTTGCTTATGATGATTCCATTTCTGATCTTTTTTACATTGAAGCAGTAGCAAAAAATCATCTTGGCTATAAAGTATTTGATGTTCTTTCAACAATTGAAATTGCTTTTGAAAAAAATAAATGGATTAATTACAACGAAAATAATGGTCGAATCTTATATGCCGACTTGCTTTGTGATACAGGAGATTATAATAAATCTCTGGAGGTTTTGGACAGAAAACCTCTGATTTATTCTTCTGACGCTGAATTTATTCGAATTAAAAATTATTATCGTTTGGGTGATGAGGATTCAATTACACAGGCAAGAAAGAAGTTAAGTTCTGCCCGCAAGATTTATTCGGAGGATGTTCGTTTCCCTTCAATATTCTTTATGTTTGAAACCTGTTTAAGACTATGTGCTGAAAATAATGGAGAAGAATATTCTGTTCCAGAATTTGTTCAGAATATTGCAGATGCGTATATTGCAAAAATTACTGATTATAAAAATCCTGATGTTGAAATGGAATTGCTGGCTTTGCTTTTTTCTGATGGAGAACAGCAGACAAGACTTCTTAAAGCCGTTGGAGAAAAAAATCGTAACACTCAGCTTTTTGCTCTTGCAGGGCTGAGAACCGGCATTATTTCTGAAGATACTGCTTATCATCTTTATTTTGAAGACAAAACAGAATTTCAGCTGGAAGAATTAGATAATTTTATTCTTAATATAAAATCTGAAGAAATCCGTAGATTAATTTTTGATTATATGAATTCTTTTGATGGAACCTTGAAAGTTGATAATAACCATGACCTTCTTTCTGAACTGGTTGTAAAATATAGCAGAGGTCGTCCTGAATATATCACCTATGATTTAGATTCTGATGGAATTAATGAATTGTATGCGGTTTGTGATTTTGGAGTACCTTTAAGTGTTAATTTCAGTTCACAGAAGACAGATCTTTTTTATGAAAGTTATCCTGCTGTAAAAAAAGTTGTTGATTATAATGATGGAACTTCTTATACCTTCCTTGATGCTGATTATAAATTTACCCCATTTGTAATGGAAACAGATAAAATTATGGAACGGTTTGATGTTCAGTTCTATGTTCCATACATTTTTAATTCGGAGCTTTATCCTGATTCACAGAAGATGCTGGAAGCGGTTACAACACTGGAAATACCAACTACGGAAAGAGCTGGTTCAAAAGCCGTTTATACAATGTTTATGGGAAAACCAGTGTTTGTAAGCTTTAGTGACGGTGTTAGTAAATATGCATACTGCTCAATGGAAGGAAATCTGCCTTACTGCCGCTATGTTGATTATGATAATGATGGTACTTTTGAAACAATTGAATACTTTAATATTCTTGATGAAAATTCAATTCTGGATGCAACTGGTTCTGGAGAAAAAGTATTTGGCTCAAAACTACCTTTTGCAAAACTTGATTTAAAGAAAATCGAAATTGACCGTAATATGGATACTGTTATGGAATATAGCATGGAATTGCTGGAGCATAACGGAAAAATAATTTCCTGGGATGATGATAATAACGGTATCGTTGATATTCAGAACATCCGTTATCCAGATTCTTACGGAGAAGATGGAAAATTACTGGAAGAAACTATTTTCTATGATACAAACGGATTGCCTTATGTAGTTCTAAAAAATATTGATTCTGTACCTGTAAGCATTACTACTGGTTCTAAAGAAATTCCTGTTGTAAAAGGTTATTCAGATGAGGTTTTCTGGCTAGAGGCACAGGGAACAGAAGCACAGGAAGAAATTCTTATAAATAATCGTGAATTTAGAAATGGAGTTGTTGTATTTGTAGAAATCGAAAAAATGCGCTTCTCTGTAATTAAAATCGGAAAACAGTTCTTCTGTAGTGTATTACCTGCATCAAATATTGAAGAAGGACTGGAAGAAACAGCTGAATAAGCGGCCCTGGAAAATTTAATGTTAAAGAATCATATAATTAAAAGTATCTTATTATTTTTATGTGTATTATTGTGCAGCTGTAAATCTGTAAAACAACCGGATTCTATTGCACAGCAGTTAGATTATACAGATAAAGATATTGCGGAAAATGAAAAAAATAATATTCTCGAAATAAAAGAAAAAGAGCCGGTAAAAGCTTTATATCGTTCAATATTTTTAGGGGATGAAGAGATTATTTCTCTTTGTAAAGAAAATGTTCGGAATCTGCTTTTAAAAGCAATTGAAGATAAAGATTATTTACTTGTTACCCGTTATGAAAATTCTCTTAAAACTTTAGGAATGCTTCCAGAAAATTATGAATCTTATTTTACAGAAGAGACTAAAGAAGAAATTCCTGGAGGAAGAGTAGATAGAGAAAAACTTCCTCTAACAATTAATGACTGTGTAAATGCAACCGCTACCATAATTATTGACCGTGGTTTAAAAGTTGAAAATGGCGCCGGCTATGTGGATGTAGTAATCGGTTCTGGTTTCTTTATTGATAAGCGGGGATATTTAATCACAAATCATCATGTAATCGAATCTATGGTTAATCCTAAGGATGAAGGTTTTTCCCGGCTGTATATAAAACTCCCTGCAGATGAAAATACAAAAATTCCTGCAAAGGTGATTGGTTATGACCCTGTAATTGATCTTGCTTTGCTGAAGGTTGAAATTGAACCGGAATTTGTTTTTGAATTAGGTTCCAGTGAAGAATTATCTATTGGAGACAAAGTAATTGCAATTGGTGCTCCTTTGGGACTGGAAGGTACAATTACCTCAGGAATTATTTCCAATGTAAACAGAAAGCTGTTCACTATGGGCAACGTTTTTCAGCTGGATGCCGCAGTTAATTCAGGAAATTCCGGTGGACCATTAATTGACAGTAATAGAAAAGTTCAGGCAATTATTTTTGCGGGAATGCTGCAGTATCAGGGATTAAACTTTGCAATTCCTGTTGAATATCTTAAACAGGAACTTCCATTGCTTTATGCAGGCGGAAAAGTTAATCATGCATGGATATCAGCTTATGGTCATACAAGAAGAATCAAAAACTCAAAAGAAGGTCTGGATGTTCAATATGTATTGCCAGGTGGTTCTGCAGCTTTTTCAGGGATTAAGGTTGATGATGTCATTATTGAATTAGCCGGTGAAAAGGTTAATTCAATTGAAGATATTCAGTTTATCTGTATGAAATATGCTCCTGGTACTATTCTGAACTGTAAATATAAGGTAAATGATGAAGAAGAAAAATCGGTGATCGTGTATCTGGAAAAACGAGGTGACTCGCCGTTGGTTAAAATTTATAACAGTGATTTTATCTCGGACTCTTTTATTCCGATTTTTGGAATGAAACTTGTACGCTCATCGACAACAAATCGTAAATCCTATAGAATAGAAAAAGTTATAACTGGTTCATCTGCCGATGAGAGTGGTTTTTCTGAAAATGATCCAATTGAAGTATTGGATGTAAAACTTGATCACGAAAATAAAATTCTTGCGGCTCAGATTTATGTCAAAAGAAAGAAGAAAGGTTTTCTTGATGCTATGATGATTCTTTATGCACCTTTTGACAGCCCTTATTACTTTTAGAAATAAATAAAAAGGAATATATATGACTGAAATGAAGTACAAACGCAACTTCTGTATTGTTGCACACATCGACCACGGTAAATCTACTTTGGCTGACCGTCTTATCCAGAAAGCAAAAATTGTTGATGAAAGAAAAATGATGAATCAGATTCTGGATAACATGGATATTGAAAGAGAGCGTGGTATTACAATTAAGAGTCAGGCTGTTACAATTCCTTACCATGCAAAAGATGGTCATGACTATGAATTAAACTTTGTAGATACACCGGGCCATGTAGACTTTTCTTATGAAGTTTCCCGTGCTATTGCTTCCTGTGAAGGTGCTTTACTTTTAATTGATGCTACACAGGGGGTAGAAAGCCAGACTGTTTCTAACATGTTTATGGCTTTGGAACAGGATTTAACAATGGTTCCTGTAATTAATAAAATTGACCTTGCTTCTGCAGATATTGATGCCTGTAAACATCAGATTGATAACGAACTGGGACTTGATTCTGGTGATGCAATGTGTGTTTCTGCAAAAACAGGAGAAGGTATTGATGATTTAATGGAAGCTATTGTTACTAAGTTTCCAGCTCCAAAAGGGGATCCAAATGGTAAACTTCAGGCTTTGATTTTTGACTGTCATTATGATGTTTACCGTGGAGTAGTTGTTCATGTCCGTGTAAAGGAAGGACGACTCAGAAAAGGTGAATTAATCAAAATGATGAGTACTGACACTCAGTATAAAGTTGAACAGTGCGGTATTTTCAAAATTGACTACGAAGAAACAGATGTCCTGGAAGCTGGTGATGTAGGATATATTATTTCCGGACTTAAAACTGTAAGTGATGTAAAAGTTGGTGATACAATTACTACAGTTAGTGATCCTGCAGAAGAACCTCTTGCTGGTTTTAAGGAAGTAAAACCTGTCGTTTATTCTTCAATTTATCCAATGGATTCAAATGATTATGAAGAATTGAAAGACAGTATGGAAAAGCTTAAGCTGAACGATGCATCTTTAGTTTATGAAAAAGATAATTCTCTTGCTTTAGGTAATGGTTTCCGCTGTGGATTCCTTGGTCTGCTTCATCTTGAAATTATTCTGGAACGTCTTGAAAGAGACTTTGATCAGGCTGTAATTTTTACGGCTCCATCTGTACGATATAAGCTGCATCTGGATTCTGGTGAAGATATGTTTATTGATAATCCTTCAGAATATCCTCAGGGAAGAATCAGATCTGCAGAAGAGCCATATATCAGAGCCTCTGTAATTACTCCTGCTGAATATCTTGGTTCAATTATGTCTTTGTGTACAGAAAAGCGTGGTGTTCAGACTAATATGCAGTATCTTGATACAAAGCGTGTTGAGCTTACTTACGAAATGCCTTTGTCTGAAGTTCTGTTTGATTTCTATGACCGTCTTAAGAGTTACAGCCGTGGTTACGCATCTTTTGATTACGAAGTAATTGGTTACCGCGATACAGAACTGGTAAAGGTTGATATTCTTTTAAACGGAAAAGCTGTAGATGCTCTTTCTTTATTGACTTTTAAGGCAAATGCAGTAGATCGTTCAAAAAAGGTTTGTGAACGTCTTAAGGGGGAAATTTCCCGCCAGCAATTTAAGGTTGCAATTCAGGGTGCAATTGGTGGTCAGATTATTGCCCGCGAAACAGTAAATCCTGTTCGTAAAGATGTTCTTGCAAAGTGTTATGGTGGTGATATTACCCGTAAACGAAAACTTCTTGAA
>JAKSTK010000002.1 GCA_024402615.1 Treponema sp. | reverse complement strand
GGGGGGGTGGAGGGGGGGGAGGGGGGGAAGGGGAAACAACGTCAGCCGCGGGGGGGGTGGGGAGGTCCTCCACCGTGTGACCCATAAACGGGGGATCCTAAGGGGCCCTCCCCTTAGCAACAGGAGATAATATGATTTTAGTAATTGATAATTATGATAGTTTTACATTTAATGTAGTTCAGGCTTTTCAGGTTGCAACAAAAGAAGAAATTAGAGTTGTAAGAAATGATGAATATAAAGTTGAAGAACTTGCCGCAATGAATCCAAAATATCTGGTAGTTTCACCAGGTCCAGGAAATCCTTCTCAGGCAGGGGTTAGTATTGAAGCAATCCGTTATTTTGCAGGTAAAATTCCAATTCTTGGAGTTTGTCTTGGACACCAGTCAATTGGAGAAGCTTTTGGTGCAAAAATTATTGGTGCAAAATTTATTAAACACGGAATTGTTGAAGATATTGATTTAGATGGTCGTGGTCTTTTTAGAATGATTGGTAAATCGGCAAAATATACCCGCTATCATTCACTGGTAATTGATGAAGCTACTTTACCAGAAGAATTTGAAGTTACTGCCCGTGCAAAAGACGGTGACATTATGGGTATTCGCCATAAAACACTTCCAATTGAAGGTATTCAGTTCCATCCGGAATCAATTGCTTCTGAAAACTGTCAGCTGTTAATTAAAGGATTTTTAAATTATCACCGAGATAATCTTCCTGTTCCTGATTATTTGAATCAACTTCTGGCAGGTAAAGATCTTACAGAAGAACAGGCTTGTGCATTTATGGATTTAGTTGCAGAAGGAACAATGGATGAAAGAATTATGTCTGCAATTCTTGTTGCCTTGACTTCTAAAGGACCTGTTGCATCTGAAATGGCAGGTTGTGCAAAAGCTCTTCTGAAAGTAAAAACTCCATTCCCATGTAATAGAACCGGTCTTGCAGAAATTGTAGGTACTGGCGGAGACGGAAAAGGTTCCTTTAATATTTCTTCTATGTCTGCCATTGTTACTGCAAGTTGCGGACAGCCTGTTGCAAAGCACGGAAACCGTGCCGTTTCTTCTAAATCTGGTGCTGCAGACTTCCTCGAAAATCTTGGAGCTGATATTATCGCCGCTCCAGCAAAAACCGCAGAACCAGCTACTCAAACAGGATCTGGACTCCACATCGCTCCTGTTTACCATGCCGCTATGCGTTTTGCGGCTCCTGTCCGTAAAGCATTAGGAATTAAAACAATCTTTAATATAATGGGGCCTCTTTTGAATCCGGCTGGCGCTGAATATGAACTGCTCGGTGTATATACAAAATCAATTATGAAAGATTATGCACATGCTGCAAAAAATCTTGGTGCAAAACGCGTAATGGTTGTATGTTCTGAAGACGGTTATGATGAAATTTCACCTTGTGCAAAAACTCACGCTTATTTTATTGATGCAAAAGGAAAAGAAACTGCTTTTGTAATTGATCCTGCAAAATTTGGAATTACAGATGCTGATGAAGAAGAATTAATGGGTGGTACAGGTGCAGAAAATGCCGCTCTTGCAATGGAACTTCTTAACGGAAAAGGCCGTAAAACAATCCGCTATGCAATAGGATTAAATGCAGGTGCAGTTCTCTTCATTACAGGTAAAGCAAAATCGTTGAACGATGGTTATAACATGGCTCTTGATGCAATTGACAGTGGAAAAGCACTGGCTAAATTAAGAGAAATTCAGGAAATTTCAAAAGCTTTGTAAAAAGGTATCAGCGAATTAAACATGAGCAGAAACATTTTAGACGAAATTGTAGAAAAACGCCGTAAAGATATTGAACAGAGAGGCTGGGATTTTGGATTCAAAATTCCAGAAAAACGAACAAGACCTGTTCATGCCTTTCTGGATACAAAGGGTGTTATTCTTGAAGTAAAAAGAGCCAGTCCAAGTAAGGGGGATATTGCTCCTGGACTTGATTCTGGTGCAACTGCCCTTTCTTATGCACAGGCAGGCGCAAAAGCTATTTCCTGCCTTACCGAAGAAAACTACTTCAAAGGAACATTAGAAGATCTTATGAATGTATGCTCTTCTGTGGATGAGTTTGAAAAACAGACAGGAAAAACTGGTCCTGCAGTACTGCGCAAAGATTTTCTTATTGATGAAAAAGAAATTGATATTGCTTATCGTGCAGGTGCCGATGCTGTACTTTTAATTTCCCGTATTCTTTCTACTGAAAAGATGATTTCTATGGCAAAAAAATGTCAGGAATTGGGAATCACTGCCCTGATTGAGCTTAGACTGGACGAAGATGTAGAAAAACTTGCAGAAGTAGTAAAACAGGTAGACAGAATTCACATTGCAACAGGAGTAAATAGTCGTGACTTACGGGACTTTTCTATAGATTTACTAACTCCATGTACAATGCTTTATAAAATCAGAAAGGTGCTGGGAGAAAATGCCCGTGTAATTTTTGAAAGTGGAATCAGGACTCCAGAAAGTGCTGCTTTTGCCGGTAGTCTTGGTTTTGCAGGCATGTTGCTTGGTGAAGCGGCTGCAAAAAATCCGGAAATCAGAGAAAAACTGGTCTCTTCTTTTGTTAATAGCAAAGAAACACCAAATGCTCAGTTCTGGAATAAACATGCACAGAAGCTTTCTTGTAATAAAATCGATTCTTCAAATTACAATGGGGACAGAGTAAATTGTAATTACAGTAATCCTCTACCCTTTACAAAAATCTGTGGTCTTACAAACAAAGAAGATGCTCTTAAATCTGCAGAGTTAGGTGCAGACAATCTTGGTTTTATTTTCTGGAATAAATCTCCCCGTCACGCAAATGAACAGGTGGTACGGGAAGTAAAACTTTCTGGAATTAATAAAACTCTTGTTGGTGTTATTGTTGATCCGGATGATGAAGAAGCCCAGACAGCAATAAAACTTGTAAAAGAAGGTATACTTGATGTTCTTCAGCTTCATACAATTAATTGTGCAAGAAAGTTCCTTTCAAAACCTGAATATAGAGAGCTTCCTCACTATGCCGCAATTAATATAAGTTCTGAAGAAGATATAAAACTTCTGGATGAACTTTTTGACATGGGTGAACCTCGTGTTCTTGTTGATGCCCAGACAGCAAACAAGATTGGAGGAACTGGAAAACAGATTTCTCCGGAACTTGTTGCACTAGTTCAAAAAAAATATAAACTTTGGATTGCAGGTGGAGTTACTCCAGAGAATAAAACTGAAGTAATTAAAAATTACAATCCGGAATTAATTGACTGCGCCAGTGGAGTTGAAGCTGAGCCAGGAAAAAAGGATATTAAAAAACTGGAAACATTTTTTAAACTATAAATAAATTTGGGGCGTTGCGGGGTGTCCCCGCTTGAAAGGGTGGCGGAAGACGCGCAGCGGCTGGAGACAGGGGAAGACTTTCCCCTCAAGGAGAAAAAATGACAGAATCTAAAGACGGATTTTTTGATAATTTTGGCGGAAAATATGTTGCAGAAGTTCTCCGCCGTCCATTGGATGAACTGGAAGTTGCTTTTAAGGAAGCAATGGCAGATCCATCTTTTGTAAAGGAACTGGAAACTATTCAGAGAGATTATATTGGCCGCGAAACACCTCTTTTGTACGCAGAAACTGCATCTAAACTTTTAGGTGGAGCACAAATTTACATTAAGCTGGAAGGTCTTGCAAATACTGGTGCTCATAAAATTAATAATGCTATTGGTCAGTGTTTGCTGGCTAAACGCATGGGTAAAAAGCGTATTATTGCAGAAACTGGTGCTGGTCAGCATGGTCTTGCAACTGCCGCTGCCTGTGCAAAATTAGGTCTGGACTGTACAGTTTATATGGGTGAAGTTGATGTACGCCGTCAGCAGCCTAATGTTGCTGCTATGGAAATGTATGGTGCAAAAGTTCACGCTGTAACTTCCGGAAGCCGTACTCTTAAAGACGCTGTAAATGAAGCAATGCGCGACTGGGCAGCAAATCCTGATACAACTCATTATGTTCTTGGTTCTGCTCTTGGCCCTGCCCCATTCCCAGATATCGTTCGTGAATTTCAGAGCGTAATTGGAAAAGAAATTAAAAAACAGTGTGCCGAAAGAGGAATTAAACCTACCGCAATTATTGCCTGCTGCGGTGGTGGTTCAAACTCAATCGGTTGTTTTGCTCCATTTATTGAAGATAAAGAACCTCGCCTTATTGCTGTAGAAGCCGGTGGAATTGGTCCAAATGTAGGTGAAAACGCTTCCCGCATGACAGGAAATGCCAGTCGCGAAGGTATTTTGCAGGGTTATAAATCCCGCTTCCTTTTGGATGAAGACGGACAGGCTTTACCTACCCGTTCAATTTCTGCTGGTCTTGACTATTGTGGAATTGGTCCTCAGCTGGCCGCTTTGGGAGCAAAAGGCCGTGTAGAATTTACTTCTGCTTTGGATAGCGAAGCCTTAAATGCTCTTAAATTCTTTGCAAAAAATGAAGGTGTTCTTTTTGCTATGGAAAGTTCCCATGCCGGTGCAGAAGCAATTAAGCTTGCTCCAAAACTTTCTAAAGATGATGTAATTGTAATTAATATGTCTGGCCGTGGAGATAAAGATATTTTCATTACCAGCCCTGTTTTCCGCCCAGAATTGTGGAAACAGTTCCTTGCTGCTGAACTTGAACGACTGAACGACGAAAAAGATATTCACGATGCAAAGGTTATGAATAAATAGTTAGGAGAAAAAATTATGTCTAAAATAAAATTAATGAGTCACCTGGTAGCCGGATATCCAACCGATGAACTGGCACTTACTGCTGCGCGTGCTCTTGTTGCCGGTGGTGCTGATATTCTTGAAATTCAGCTTCCTTTCAGCGATCCAAGTGCCGATGGTCCTGCAATTCAAGGAGCCTGTACAGAAGTTTTAAAGAGAAACTATAAAACTGCAGATGGACTTAAATTTATTGAAACAATACATAAGGAATTTCCGGAAGTTCCAATTTATATAATGAGTTACGGCAGTTTAATTTATACTCCTGGTGTAGCCGCTTTCTGTAAAAAAGCGGCATCGGTGGGGGTAAAAGGTATGATTATTCCAGATTTACCTTTTGACTTTGATGAAGGTTTAACACAGGCTTGTAAAGATAACGGAATGATTAATATTCCTGTTGCAGCACCAAGTATGAGCCCAGAACGTCTTGCAAAAATGGCTTCTGCCGGATTTCCATATATTTATGCCGCATTAAGAACTGGTATTACTGGTACAGATACAAAAATTGATGATGCTACCCTTTCTTTCCTTTCAAAAGTTGGTGCAAATGGCAGCAAAATTTATGGTGGATTTGGAATCAGCAATGGTGTTCAGTCTGGTGCTCTGGCAGATTCTGTTGAGGCAGTTGTTGCCGGTTCTGTTTTTGTTAGAATTATTACTGAAAACAAAGATAACAAAGACAAACTTTATGAAGCTGTAAAAGCAAAAGCAAAGGAAATTACCCACAGCTAAAATTCTATTCAGCTGATATAATAAAAAATTCTATTGTGTTTACATATAAATTTCGGGATAATTCTGCCGAGGGATTTTATGAAACACTATAGAATTTTTTGTTTTTTTATTTGTCTGTTCCTTTTTAGTGGATGTGAAAATTTTCTTGAAGGTTCAGATCTTAAAGATAAAATCAGTGAAGAAATTGAATATAATTCCAGTGAAAATGTAAACATTCGTGTTTTTACTGATATTAACTCCGGTGTTACATACCCAAATGGGGATGTTTCCAGAAAAGTTGGTTATGAATTTGATATTTCATATATACCAAATAATCTTTACTTCTTTAAAAAGTGGAAGGCTGTTTTTAAAAGTACCGGTGCTGATGCATCTGATTTTGTTTCCTTTAAAAAAGAAACTGATATAGAAACAAAAGCCACTGTTCTTGTTAATAATCCTGATATTTTAATTACTCCAGTTTATGTAGAAAAACCTTATGTAAACTTTTCAATTCCTTCTAACCAAAAAGAAGGTCTTGTGCGCAATATGACCACAAAAATTTCATTTTCTAAAGAAATGGATCCTTCTACTTTTACAGCAGAAAATATTTCTGTTTATGAAGGTGTGCAGAATATTGTTAATGGAGATATTGAATTTATTTCTACTAATGCAGTTCCTAAATTAAAAGAGTTTTCTTTAAGTCAGAGCGGTAAAGTTCTTTCAATTGAGTTAAAAGACAACATTTTTTACAAGGATACTTCAACAATTGTTATTACTATTTCAAAAAATATAAAAGCGATTGATGGAGCACCTCTGGCAGAAGACTATTCATTAAGATTTTCGGTATCTTCGTATATTGATGGTCTTGCTCCAAGAATCAAAAATGTTTCAGCAGGAATTGGGGAAGATGATTTTACTTCCATTCCTGTATATTTCCCTGAAGATGTACCTGAACTGGAATCTATTGAAAATTTAAGAAATCTTGCAAAAAAATTATTTACTTTTATTTCTACAAATTCATTTAATCTTCATGTAAAAGCTGCAGATATTTCGGGCTTTGGTAAAGGTCAAAGTATTAATTCTGAAAATGAAATGGATGTAGAAAAAATTGGAATTAAACTTACTTGTCTTTATAAATTCAGTAATGGAAATTTAGTAAAGACTAATCCAACTGATTCAGATTATTACAGTGAAACTACCTACAGAAATTATATTTCTGGTCAGGATGGTACAGATTTTTCTGTTAATTATTCGGATTATTTAGTAAACAATGAAGTTCTTCCTGCTCCGGATGGTCTTTATAGAATTGACGTTTTTGCAGATGATAAATATGGTAACTCGGGCCTTACAGAAAAGAATTTTAGTGAATATAAAAATGGCTGTGTAACTTTCTATCTGCTGCGTGATGTAACTCCAGTTAAATTAGGAAATTTTTCTTTGTACTCTCCGTTAACAGGTAATAAAACAAACGGTTCATTAAAAGATAATGGATGGATTAGTTTTAAGGTTGATGAAGATGGTTCGGGAGTTAAAGATTTAGACATTACTGTCTTAGATTCTGAAGATAATATAATCAAAAATTATTCTTACACTGACAGCGATGAAAATATTCAGGTAAAATTCTGTCAGGAAGATTTTTTCTTGGCTGCCAAGATTATATCTGACAATTCTGATGAAGACGACTCTACAACAAAATTGAATTCCGGATATTATTTTATCAGCGGCCTTACAAATGATTTGACTGAAAATCAGACTTATAAAGTTCAGGTTTCAGCAAAAGATGTTTGTAATGAAACAAAGGTTGAAGAGTTTACACTTAAAAAAGATGACACTTCCCCATGGTTCAGAGGTGGAGAAAATAATAATCATGATACTACAGGACCCGTTGTAGCAAGTTATAGTTACACAACCGGAAATAATACGGAAAATGTTTATCCTAGAGTTAATAATCCTGGTGTTCCTGGTACAGAATTCTGGGATAGTCCTGATATCGTAAATAATGATAATGTTCCTGTAAGATGGTTTTATACAAATGCCGATAGAAACGGTTCCTACGGTGTAAATCTTAAAATAGAATTATTTGATAATTCTGCAGCAAAAGGACTTTATTATTTACAGCATAGTACATCAGTTTTATCAGATGCAGAACTGGCAAAAATTACAGCTAAAGATATCATTTCAAATTCTTCAAAAAGTCAAATTGATAATATACAATTAAACTATTCTATTTTCTTCAAGACCGGTACTTTCAGTATTGTAGCCTACGATGAAGCCGGTAACATAAGTCCTGCATATACTTTCTGTGTTGTAAAAGATGATCAACAACCGGCAAAAGCTGCAATGGATGGTACAGATCTTAATAACCTTATGTACATTGATCCAGCCGGAGCTACTGCAACTTTTAAATTTGGAGACGCTAATTTCGACAAAAATCGTTATACAAATGTCAATAACAAAAACTTCTTTGACTGGTGGGAAGATACTGGCCATAAAATGACTTATATGAGAGTAAGAAACTATACAATTAGAGGAACTTATAATCAGATAAAGAATGCAAAAGTCGTATTTGTTATGGACGGAAATGCAGACACTTCAAAAAACTCCTTTTTAGGAGCCCCTGTAACAAGTGGTAATGACGGAAAAGAAGATTATTATTTACATGCGTCTAGATATGAAGATGCAAAACCTGGAAGAAACTGTTCTGGTATTGCACAATATATTGTTTCAAGAACCTATACAGACTGGCGAACAGATAACGGTGAAAATTTCATATGTACCTTCCCTCCAGAAACTAATCTTAATACAAGATTTACCGGCGGACAAAAACTTTTCTCAAGTCCAAGTAAAACAAATGAAGATTTAAAGAACGACAGAAGTTATAGATCTGAAGTTTCTAATTATTTTGATGAATGGCAGAATTACACAGCCGGTACAAATATTAATATGTACATATTTAAAAATTTCAATAACACAAATATTAAATATGAATACATGCCTCCAATTACTTTGTGTTTAAAAGATAATTGTGGAAATATAAATTATGAGATTGTAAACCGTGCCGACTGGCCTGATTATGCAGGCTTTGTTTATCAATTACAGTATACTGACTAAGTTTTTTTGCAGGAGCTAATTATGAACGTTAAAAAATCATTTATTTTATCAGGAATTTTAATTTTTATTTTTACTGCCTGCAAACCTCATGTTTCTATTAATGAATATAATGATATTGAATATAAATCTGCACTAACCTCAGACTGTTCTACTCTTCTTGTTTTTACAGAAAATACTTCTTCAAACGGTTACGACTTATATTCTACGGAGTCAATTACATTAAAAGCCGGCTCTACAGTAAATGATATTACAAAACAAATCCCGGGTTTTACTGTAAGTTTTATAGGTCAAATTGATCAAACTGCCTATGCTTTTTATTCCAGAAATACTATTACAGCAACTTTTAAGCTTCCCCATGAATCCAAGGACTTTGTGGTAAAGGGAAAATACGGCACAGACATTTCTGGAGTACATGTAAATCTTGAGACTGTAAAATTCCCTGCGGAAGATATTACAATTTCAGAAAACTGGCATAAAAATCATAAAATAACTGTAAACTTTAAAACAAACTATGGCACTTCCCGTACAAAAGAGTTTGACTGCTGTACTGAAATACCACTCAATAGCTTCATAACAAAAGATGAAATTACTACTGAAGATGAAAGAAATGCACTGACAATAGGAACTTTACAGTGGATAGATTCAAATAATCAGCCTCTTACAAAAATTGAAAAACGATCTGAAGATTTAGAAGTAAGAGCATCCTGGAAAACAATTGTTTCTCCTCAAAAGAATTCTAATGTGTTTATTGAAGGACGAACTGTTACTTTACCTTACGGAGTTTGGATTTCTCCTCATGAAGTTACTCAAAAAGAATATGTGAATATAACACAAAAAAGTAATCCAAGCTTTAACAGCAGTAATCCGGCAAATGAAGAGATTCAGGAAAATCGTCCTGTTGAACAGATAAACTTTTTTGATGCTGTTGTTTACTGCAATCTTAGAAGTATTGCGGAAGGTTTTACTCCCTGCTATTCAATAAATAATGAAGCAAACCCAGAAAACTGGGGAGAAATTCCAGTAAAATATGATTCTGACGGATATGAACAATGGTGTGCTGTAAGCTGTGATTTTACTGCCAATGGATATCGCCTTCCAACAGAAGCAGAATGGGAATTTGCTGCCCTTGCCGGCAAAAATTATCCATATTCGGGAAGTGAAACTCTTAATTCTGTTGGCTGGAACAACAACAACTCTGCAGGAATAAGCCATGAAATTTGCCAGCTGGAGCCAAATGATTTTAATCTTTACGATATGACTGGAAATGTTTCGGAATGGTGCTGGGATTTGTACAATGCAGAACTTTTTGACTCTACCCCATTCAATGGACCTTCTGAACCATATTTTGAAAACAATAACCTTAAAAGATCCAGCAGAGGCGGCTCATACGGAGCAAATGCAACCTACAACAATGTGTATAAAAGAAACTTTAGTGATATTACAGAAAGAGTAAGATATATGGGCATGAGAGTTTGCCGTACAATAGCAACAGAGCCTGAAGTTACAGAATAAAGCTCTGGTTACGCTTATTTTTCTTTTCCTAAATGCAATTCTTTTAGTCCCTCAATTTCATCACAGAGAGGCTTTTGGGCACAGGTGTTGCAGTCCATTTTTAAACCTTTAAATATTTCATTTAGAGATTCTGTAATGTCATTTGATTTTCTGGAAATTGAATCTAACTGTCGGAATAATTCTGTTTTTTTCAGTGAAGTACAAAAATAAATCTGAACGGAATCAACTTCTGGAAGAGCACAATAAGCCTTAATCAAAGCGGCTCCCACCGAATCAAATTCCACACCTTCCGAAACTGCCTTTTTTGAAATACGAACTGATTCTCTGTGCTGAACAGCAGAAATGCGCATGGCATATCCTTCAAGAAAAATATGATACCGAAGATAATCAATTTTACGGAAAATGGCATACAATTGCTGGGTTGTTTTATTTTCTACGGCAGATTTTTTTAGTTTGATGATTACAAACCGTGCATAATTTACTTCTTCTGCTTCTATTTTTGCTGATTCGGTAATTGAAGGACCTGTAACTATAACTTTATTTTCTGTTACTAAATCTTCTTTCGTAGTAAAAAGAATTCCGCTGATTCCGTAAGCTTCTCCTCCACCCAAATCTACAGCCATATCACTTTTAAGAATTAATTCTTCTGATTCTGACACAGGCCATGGTTTTTCAGCAGAATAAACCTGGGGATTTAATTGAGAGAATATTGTTTGAACTTTTTGAATTTCTTTATCATACAGCTTCATTTATTTTGAAGCTTCCTTTTCTGCTTTTTGCTGTTCTTTTTGAGCAAGCTTTTCTTTTTTTGCTTCTCTTTTTCTTTTTGACCAGTCGTACCAGGCTGTAAGTGGTTTAATTAAACTTGCAGCCAGCTTCATATCAAGATTAAAGAAATAAATAATCAAAGTAAGCAGGAAGAGACAAACAAAAACAATTGCAATTATCATTATGATTTTTAATGCCAGCATCATACTAATTATTTCCTTTAATTCTTGCAAATTCTGCAGCACCTAAGGCACCCATTAACTGTGGATCTATTGGTAAATCTACAACTTTAATTTTCAAAACCTTTTCGATTGCTTTTTTCAAACCATCGTTTTTTGCACATCCACCGGTCAAAGTAATACTGTCTGTAGCACCAGCTTTTTTTGCCATAACAAAGCAGCGTTTTGCTACAGACAGCTGAATACCGGCGGCAATTTCTTCCATTGGTTTTCCTTCTCCTACAAGAGAAATAACTTCACTTTCCGCAAAAACTGTACACTGGGCTGTAATTGGAATAGTATTTTTTGCAGTGAGTGAAAGATTTGAAAATTCTTCAAGATTCATTTCAAAAGCATTTGCCATTGATTCAAAAAAGCGTCCTGTACCGGCTGCACATTTATCGTTCATGGCAAAATTAAGAACTGTTCCGTCTTTATCTATAGCGATTCCTTTTACATCCTGTCCGCCAATATCAATAATTGCTTTTACTTCAGAATCAGAAACATGAACTCCCATGGCATGACAGCTGATTTCCGAAATATTTTCATCTGCAAAAGGAACTTTATTTCGGCCATACCCTGTTCCTACAAGATAAGTTAAATCTTCTGCACTTTTTAATTCTGGAATTTGTTTAACTGCTTCGTCTAAAGCTCCCTGAGCACTAAGAACTGGATTGATTCTACTGCGGGTTATTACACTTGCCGCAATTTTTCCATTTTCATCTATAATTACACACTTTGTGTATGTTGAACCTGCATCACATCCGCCAAAATATTTCATATTATTAACCTCCAGAATATTTATCATGCTGAATTTTTTTACCAGGATTCACCATCATCGAAATCTTCAAGACTTGGATCCAGTGGTTCTTCCCGTAAAACACTTCTCATATAACGGTTTACTTCCATTCGCATATCACGGCGGGTTCCGTCATGTGGACACATAAGATTATGAGTTACCCAGATTAAATGAATTCCGTGTTTGCGTGCTTCTTCTTCAAATAATCCGTGATAACCAGACATTGCCTTACAACCCATATGAACATACATAATAACCATATCAATATTCAAAGCTTCACAGTTACGCCACAATGCTTCTACACCGGTTTCGTATCCTCCGTTTGAACGGTTACGCATAATCATATTTTCATAAAGGTAAGCCAGATCCAGCATAGCCTGATCTTTATCTTCTGTATTAATTTTTTCTGTAGAAACCATAGAAAGCATATCTGCAACTGGAACAATTCCCCAGCAGTTCATCATCCAGATTGGAAAAGCAGTGTAATATGCAGCCTGAACGCCCCAGGTCATGGCACGATGACGGTATTGCTTACATGCCATTTCTTTGTTTTTGTAAGCATCTGTAGCCATTTTTGTAAGCCATTTGTCCATTTTTAGGAAAGCTTCATTACGACCACCTGCCGCCTGATATACTCCATATCGGTAAAGAGCGAGAGTAACTCCCATAACCTGCGGAAACTCTGTTTTAGAAATTTCCAGCCATTCAAGAAATTCGTCTGTTTCTTTATTAAAACGCTTCATGCTGTCAAAGAAAGCATCCCAGTCAAATTTTTCACCTGTCTGATCTTCAATAAAATGAATTGCATTAACAATTTCAGCAGCGGCATAATCCTGAACACTATTCTGACGATGGCGGATTGGTACGGCCAGCTGGAAAGTAGGAATCTTAAAAGCACGGGCTTCTATTCCGTTTCCCATTAGCGAACCATCACAGGTAGTATTACACTGAACCGCACACTTCCCGATTAAAGGAAAATCATCTGCAAGAGTAGCTCCAAGTTCTGCTGCAGGCATTGGACAAACATCAACAGGTACTCCGTATTCATGAGTTTTATCTACATAATACTGAACTCCTTCCTGACTAAGCATGGAAGAAGTATAAATTGCAGGAACTTCAACAGAAAGCCATGTAAGATTTGGAAAGCCTCCCATTAAAGTTGACATCATGTTTTCATCAAAAAGAATAATTTTGTCGTTGAATTTCTTATCATTTCCAATAGCAGGATCTGCTCTGAAAATCTTTTTAAGCATGTCACAAATATCAGTAACAATTAATCCCAATGCCTGATGAGCCATTCTAAGCTGAGTTCCACGCATTCCTTCTGTGTGGCGGTCCATATAATCTGGCAGTGCAAGATAATTCATCATCCAGCGGTAACGAAGAAATCCACGGGTATTATTAATATTCAAAACAAAGCCAATTAAGGTTTTCCAGTAACCAAGCCAGCGGCAATAATCATACCAGGTATCTTTAAAACCTCGCCATTCACGACGGCGTTTTGCTTTTTTTCCTGTATAGAATTTTCCTAAAGGTTCGCTTCCAATATACTTTGACATTTTCTACTTACCTCCTTTTTCAATCTTCTTTACTTCCAGACTTTCTACAAAAGCCTGAATACGAGTTCTAAGCTGACCCGAAGAACTGAATACATAAGGACGGTCAATAGAAAGTACCGGCCAGCCAAATTCATCATGCATAATATGAAACTGACTAGCCCGCTCATAGCCCCAGTAATCACAGAATTTAATCTGCTGATAAATTAAACCATCTGCATGATATTCTTTTGCAATCTGGTCCATATAAGTCTGTCGTTCTTTAATTTTGTCTGTATTCATATAGCGTGGACATTTTCCTTTAAGCATATAATTACGGCAAATCTGAGTAAGAACATCCTCTGTATCATTAAGTTCAATAATTTCGCGGCCAGGGAGAGAACCAAAACAGTAACGGTCTGCAACAACCAGGGCTCCTGCTTCTTCGGCAAGCTTTACAAAATCCGGATTATCAATTTCTGAACCCGCAAGAACAACTTTTGCACGGAATTTTTTCTTTTCATCTGGCTGACGGCTTTTAAGTTCTTCTGCAGTTTCCTTTAATTTTTCCACTAGCAGATAATGAGGACAAACATATGTCGCCAGACAAAGTACTGCAAATTCATAACCTGTAATACGGGGATTTTCTTCTTTGCGGTAATCACCAATCTCTGTAATAAGTCGGGAAATTTCGTTCTGTTCTTCTACCGCTTTACGGAGAGCATTATCAGAAACATCAATACCATAGGTTTCGGAAAGTGTGTCTAATACACGGATTTTCATCTGTTTTACATAATGAGCAAGGGCCGTTTCATCACTTTTCATTGGAACATCGGCGTAAGAAATAAAAAATTTTTCTTTGTTGCAAAGCTTCAAATGTTCAATATTTTCTACACAACGATTCATTTGTGCACAGGCATCTGGAGCAATTATACAATCAAGAAATTCAAAAGCGCCTTCCATTGCCCGTTCAAGAATTGCCCTGCAGCCTTCACACAGCATATTGCTTAAGTAATAGGAACCAATTTCTATAGAACCAGTGCGTGGAGCTCTTAATCGTACAGAAAAACATCCCGGCAAATTAACCAATGGTTCTGGTATCAAAGAACAAACCGTACCAATTGCTATTTTTCCTTCTGACTGAGCCTGACGTACATAATCATTATTTACTTCCTGAAGAAGATTTTCAAAAAAGTATAAATGCTTAAGATCTTTCATTTTTTATTCCTGTTTATAATTCAATTATATTAAACCAAGCTTCTTCAAAGCCTTTTCTGTTCCCTGTACGATTTTAGAATTATCATCAAGAAAGAAAACATTTTCACCTTTCATATCACACAGCGCAAGATTATCATCAGAAGTAATGGCAGAAAGCATTTCCAGTTCACCAATATCCATTTCAGCAGCAATTTCTTCTGAAGGGATTCTGTTGGCAATAACTCCTGCTTTTTCATACATAACCAGATTATCAGCCACCGACTTAATTGTCTGAATTACCTGACAGCCTTTTTTACTGGCATCGGTAATTAAAAGAAGATGAGTTACCTTTTCCATTACACGGCGATTAACCTGTTCAATTCCAGCTTCCCCGTCTATAACAACATAATCAAACTGAGAAGAAAGAATTGTAATTACTTCTTTCAGGTATTCATTAATACGACAGTAACAACCATCCGCCTCTGGACGACCAATAGCAATAAAAGCAAAACCATTCTGTTCTGTAACAGCTTCATAAATCTTATATTTTGCTTCTCCCAGCAGTTGTTCTACAGAAAATAAATCTTCATCTTCAAGATTTGCAATTAATTCTTTTCTAATATCATCAATTGTCTTTTTTACATCAATATTTAAAACCGAAGAAAGTCCAATTGCCGGATCCGCATCAATTGCAAGAATTCTTTTATCGGGATGATTTTTTACAAGAAGTTTTACTATGGTACCAGAAATTGAAGTTTTACCAACTCCACCTTTTCCAGTCAGTGCAATAATTTGCGGTGTATTTGACATATAATAAGCTCCAAAATTATTTATAGTAAATAACAAAAATTGTGGAATTTTATAATATCATATAATAAAAAGTCTGTGGTAAAATATTTCTTATATATGAAAAATCTCTCTATTCAATTTCTTGGACAATGCGGTTTTATTATAACTACACCAGAAGTAAAAGTTGCCATTGATCCTGTTCTTTCCGATTTAATTGACAACGGACAATCTATCAGAAATTACCCTCCTGTAATGGAACCAGAAACCTTACAGGCAGATTATATTTTATGTACCCATAATCACATTGATCATTTTGCAGAAGAAACTGTAATTCGTGCCTTGAACTCCTGCCCTAAAACCAAAGTTATTATTCCTGCCGGATGTAAATCGCTTCTTCTGGAAAAGGGTATTTTGGTCGACAGAATTCTTTTGCTCAGAGATTTTTTAACACTTTCTCTAACGCATTTTTCTATCACAGGAATTTCTACCGCTCACCCAACCCATCAATTAAATAAAGAAGGATTGGATGAAAACCTTGCATATTGTTTAAAATTTTCTGACACTACCCTGATTCATCTTGGAGACACATATTTGACTCCGCGATTAGAAGAATCCCTTAAGAAAATGGGGAAAATTTCTGTTTTCATGCCTCCAATTAATGGTATGGATGAAATTAAAGCCGCTGCAGGAATTATTGGTAATCTGTCTATTGATGAAGCAGCCGGTTTATGTGCAAAATTAAAACCAGAAGTTGCAATTCCTACTCATTTTGATATGGTTAAAGGCAACACTGCTGATCCAGAACTCTTCCGTAAAACTCTTAATTCGCTTGATAAAAATATTACGGTTTGGGTTCCTTCTCTTTTAGGAAAACTTGATTTATAGGCGTAAATTTTATGGAACTTACATTTGTTCATTTTCTGATTATTTGTCCACTGGTGTTTATTGCCGGATTTGTTGATGCAATTGCCGGTGGTGGAGGATTAATTTCCCTTCCAGCATATTTAATTTCCGGATTGCCGGTTCATCAGGCAATTGGAACTAATAAATTAAGCTCTGCTATGGGAACTACAGTTGCTACAGTTAAATATGCAATTAATGGTTACATCAACTGGAAAATTTCTATTATTTGTGCTCTTTTTGCACTGGCAGGATCAAATCTTGGAGCTCATCTTAATCTATTGATTTCTGATTATATTTTTAAAATTGTAATGCTCATTATCCTCCCTCTTACTGCTTTTTATGTCGTAAAGGGAAAAGACTGGATTAACGAAAAAGAACCTTATACTTTTGGTAAAACTCTGATTTTTTGTATGCTGATTGCTCTGGTTATTGGAATTTATGATGGATTTTACGGTCCTGGAACCGGAACCTTTTTAATTCTTTTACTTACAACCTTTGCCCATTTAAGTTTAACTGAAGCTAACGGCATTACAAAAGTTATTAATCTTACAACAAACATTACGAGCCTTGTAGTTTTCTGGATGAACGGAACTGTTCTGATAGTTTTAGGATTAACTGCGGGAGTATTTGGAATGGCAGGCAATTTACTTGGTGCAAGATTTTTCTCAAAAGGTGCTGCAAAAATCACAAAACCAATTATGATTACTGTAATCACAATTTTCTTTATAAAAGTTCTATATGAAATTATTAAAGCAAATTTTAATTAATAACAGGAGATTTCTATGTTAGATGAAGAATTAGAATATGACATTCTTGAATATTTTGAAGATGAATATCAGGAATACTGGAGAAATGAAATTAGTCGCAGTGATTGGGAAGGTGCCCACCGTCTTCACAATTTACTGGAAGAAAATAAGTTCAAAACTCTGTGCGGAGAAAACAGCAAACTGTTTATGATGTGTGACGGAGAAACTCTCATGTCTTACAGTATGTATGCAGAAACTCACAGTGATGAACTTGCACAGAATGAATATTCACCTTGGGTTGGTTTTGTTTACACTTCTCCTTCTTACAGAAATAAAGGCTGTGCAGAATTTATGATTCAGCAGGCTTGTGAAGAAGCAAAAAATAACGGAAATAATGAGATTTATGTTCTTACTGATCTGGCAGGCTTTTACGAAAAAATGGGTTTTGAACCTGTAAAAGAAGTTGTTACTCTTCAGGGAAAAGCAAAGAAAATCTTAAAGAAGCTCCTTTAGTTTTTCTGCATTTAATGCACCGCTGCCTTTTGGATGATTATTAAAGAAAACCTGAACTTTTTTGCCGGCTCTCCGACCATGATTTACTACCGGCACAAATTGTTCCAGTTCTTCCTGTGAATAATCGTAAGTGTAGCGGCTGCTTCCGTTTGGGGAATCTGAATACCAGGCAGCAGCATTTCTACCGTGAAGCCTTACATATCCAATAGGACCAATAAAAGGACTGGCAGCTTCCTGTTTTGGCAAATGCTTTAATGCAGGCATATCACAAAAGGCAATGCTTGCTCCCCGCTTTTCAAGGCCATCCATTACAGAGGGCTTTATCCATTCTTCGTGGCGAAATTCTACAACCACCGGAAAACCTTCAAATTCCTTTATTAATTCTGCAAGATAAATTCTGTTTTCTGGAATATAGTGAAAACTCTGTGGAAATTGAAAAAGAACTGCAGAAAGTACATCTTTTTCCTGTACTGCCCTTAAGGCAGTTTTAAATTCTTCTGCACAATTTTTCCAGGTAGACGGAATTTCGTGAGTCAAAATCCTGTTTGCCTTTACACTAAAACTAACCTTGCCTTCTGAGCGTTCATAAAAAGAAAGAAGCCTTTGTGAATCAGGCATATTATAAAATGTATTGTTTAATTCCAGAGCATTAAATCTTGTTGCGTAATAAGAAAGAAAATCGGCTCTTTTAAGGGTTTCCGGATAAAAAACACCTTTCCATTCAGGATAATCATAGCCGCTTGTACCAATTAATAAAGAATCCACTTTTTAAGCCTTTAAAACTTTTAGTTAATTTATTCCTTTGGTGTGATTCTAAAACCAGTCATAGTAATAAAACTAATATCTTTTCCTAAATCATCTGTTACAGAAATATCGTAAAAAACTGTTGAACGACCATCTTTTCTGCAGCGGGCTTCTGCCGTAAGGACAGAGCCTTTTGATGCGGTCAGATAGTTTATTTCACTGGTTAAAGATACTGCAACCCCTTCGTTAGCAACCCCATAGCAGAAGTCGGCAAGTGAAAAAATAACACCGCCATGAACTCCGCCACGGATATTTTCATGACATTCGGCAAGCTTTACTGAACATTTAGCATAACCTGGACCAACTTCATCAATTGTAAATCCATTTAAAGCTGCATACTTATCTTTAGTAAACAAATCCCTGGTTTCTTCCAGATTTAATTTTCGTTTAATATCAACACCCATTTGTTTACTCCTTCTATCAAACATTATAACGAAATTTCACAGAATTTCAAAAATTGACATATACTACTTTTCCACCTACAATTTTTAAAGATTAAAAAATAAAGGAATTGCAAAATGAAAATAAACATGTCGTCAGTTTCTTATAAAATTATTCTTCCTGTAATGACAATTCTTACAATAGCCGCCATTGCACTGATTGTAGCCCCTTCTGCTTTTGTTAAATATCACTGGAAAAAAAGTGCAATGCAGACAATTGCCTGCGATGTTGATATTGCCATGAGCTATATCGAAAATGAAATGAATAATGCAGAAAGTATCGCTACCTCCTTCAGCAATATTTATTCAGAAATGATTGCCGAGAACAGTAACAGCATTGAAGCATTAAATCATCTTTGCAAGACCTATAAAGAAACTTTCAATGTCGAATCGATTTCTGTTTATGGCTTAAATCAGGAAAAGCTTTCTTCAAATGAATTCAGTAAAAACTCCAGATTCACAAATAATACTGCCAATGCATATAAAGGAATCAGTTCAAAATTTCTGGCATTAGGTTTTAATCAGGCTTTTCAGGCAACTGCCGTTAAACCAATAATTGTTCGTGGAGAAATTGTTGGTATTGTAGAAATTTGTCACGATTTATCTTCAAAAGAATTTCTCAGACAGTTTCCAGAAGTTGTAGGCTGTGAATTTGCCATTTACAGTGGAAGACAATGTCTCCATTCCAGTCTGGCAGGTCTTACTTCAGAAAAAATGGAACAGAAGGTTTATGATGCAGTTTCTTCCGGCGAAAAATGGTCAGATTTGATTGATTTACTTGGAACTACTTATTCTGCCACTTACTGGTCATATCCAGGATTAAACGGAATCTATCTTTTTGTTGGAGAAAACACAGAAGCAATGAATTCTGCCACAAGTCAGATTTCAATCTTCATTGTTGTTCTTGAAGTTACTGCAAATATTCTTATTCTTCTTATTTGTATTCTTACTTTCCTTTTCATCATCATTAAACCACTTCATCGTTCACAAAACGCTATTGATACTCTTGCCAGAGGTGAAGCAGATTTAACTTACCGTATTCCTGTGCACGGAAAAGGCGAAATTGCCCGTTTGGGAGAAGGCGTAAACTCCTTTATGAATATGATGCAGAATTTAATGAAGGATTGTATTGAACAGTCTAATCAGATTAGTGAAATGGTAAAAACTCTCCGTGAATCTGCACAAGATACTGCCGGTGCTACCACACAAATCATGGCAAATATTGAATCTGTAAAAAATCAGGCAAAACATCAGACAAGTGCCGTAGATAATACTTCTACAATTGTAATTCAGTCAAATTCCCTTATGCAGGAATTTAATAAAAACATTGAAGCACAGACAGAAGATATTACCGAATCTTCAACTGCTATTGAAGAAATGATTGGCAATATTAATTCTGTTACTAATATTACAAACCAAATGTCTATGGCCTTCAAAGATTTAACTCATTTAATTACTGAAGGGGCAAAAGATGTTATAGCCTGCTCAAATGTAATCGAACAGATTAAACAGAAATCAGAATTACTCACAGAAGCAAACAATACAATTTCTTCTATTGCGGAACAGACAAACCTTCTGGCAATGAATGCAGCAATCGAAGCGGCTCATGCTGGTGAAGCGGGTAAAGGTTTTGCGGTTGTTGCAGATGAAATTCGTAAGCTGGCAGAAGAATCTAGTAATCAGGCAAACTCAATTCAGGAAAATATTTTCCAGATTACAGGACTTATTGAAGAAGGCGGAAAACTTTCTAACCGTTCTGCAGACAGCTTTACAAATATTAATAATCAGGTTTCTATTGTTGATCCTCTGGTGACACAAATTTCTACTGCAATGGATGAACAGAATGAAGGTTCCGCACAGATTCTCGAATCATTAAACAGCATGAAACAGGAATCTATGGAAGTAAGCGAAAATGCTCAGCAGCTTTCAATTGGACTTGGTAATATGTCTAATGATATGGAAGCAGTTTCTAACATTGCCGCAACAATTCTTGGCAGCATGGATGAAATGGCAGCCGGCTCACAGCAGATTAGTCAGGCAACCCGGGAAGTTTCTGACCTTGCACTTAAGACTCAGGAATCAATGGAAGTAATTAACAAGCTTATTGGACAGTTTAAGGTATAGAGAGAAACTAAACGGAGAAAAAAGAACATCTTCAAAAAAAGATGTTCTTTTTTTTACCCTTGACTTATACCCCCTAGGGGTATTATTTTATTCGTAAGGAAAACTTATGGAAAATACAAAAGAAAACTGTCCAAATTGCTGTCATAAAACAAAAGAACGATCAGAAGAAGAATATAAATCTCTTATAAACCGGTTGAATCGTATTCAGGGCCAAATTTCTGGAATTAAGGGAATGGTAGAAAAAGACTGTTATTGTACAGATATTCTGATTCAAGTATCTGCAGTAACTTCGGCCCTTAAAGCCTTTAATAAAGAATTACTAGGAAATCATATCCGTACCTGTGTCGCAGAGCACATACGAGCCGGAGATGATTCTGTTGTTGAAGAACTGGTACAAACTGTTCAGAAATTAATGAAGTAGGTTTTTATGGAAAAATATGAAGTTACAGGCATGAGTTGTGCCGCTTGTCAGACAAGAGTAGAAAAAGCTGTTTCAAAGGTTCAGGGAGTTACAGAATGCTCCGTAAGTCTTCTTACAAATTCTATGGGTGTTACTGGTACTGCAAATCCTTCACAAATTATAAAGGCAGTAGAAAACGCAGGATATGGTGCAAAACTTATTTCGGACAATAAACCGGCAGAAGAAAACCCTGGCAATGGTGAAGAAATCAATTTAGAAAATCAGGAAATTCCCGTTCTTATAAAAAGACTTTGCAGTTCAGTAATTTTTCTTTTGATTTTAATGTATGTAAGCATGGGCCATATGATGTGGAACTGGCCGTTACCAGCCTGGTTCAACGGAAATCATGTTGCAATGGGCTTACTTCAATTACTTCTAACCTCTGTAATTTTAATCATCAACCGTAAATTCTTTATCAGCGGATTTAAAAGCGTACTTCACGGCGCTCCAAATATGGACACTCTGGTTGCGTTAGGTTCCGGTGTAAGCTTTGTTTACAGTACAGTTATTCTTTTTGGTATGACAGATGCTGTAGTAAAGGGAAACAATGAATTAGTGATGCATTACATGGACAACTTCTATTTTGAAAGTGCTGCTATGATTATCACTCTCATTACTGTTGGAAAACTTCTGGAAGCAGTTTCAAAGGGTAAAACTACAAATGCACTTAAAAATCTTATTAAGCTTTCTCCAAAAACTGCTACCCTTTTAATAGACGGAAAAGAAGTCGAAACTCCAATCGAAAAAGTAAAAGTCGGAGATATTTTTGTTGTTCGTCCAGGCGAAAATATTCCGGTAGACGGAATTCTGTTGGCCGGAAATTCTACCGTAAATGAAGCAATTTTAACCGGGGAATCTATCCCTGTAGATAAAACTGAAAACTCAGAAGTGTCTGCAGCAACTACTAATATGACAGGTTTTATGAAATGTCAGGCTACCCGCGTTGGAAAAGACACTACTCTCTCCCAGATAATTAAAATGGTTAGCGATGCGGCTGCCACAAAAGCCCCAATTGCCAAAATTGCAGATAAGGTATCGGGAATTTTTGTACCTGCCGTAATCTGTATTTCAATAATAACTATGGGAATCTGGCTTTTGTGTAAGGCAGATTTCTCTTTTGCTTTAAGTAAAGCAATTACGGTTCTGGTTGTCAGCTGTCCTTGTGCTTTAGGTCTTGCTACTCCGGTTGCAATTATGGTGGGTAACGGAGTTGGAGCAAAAAACGGAATTTTGTTTAAAACTTCTGCAAGTCTTGAATCTGCCGGAAAAACACAAATTGTTGCATTGGATAAGACTGGTACCATTACAATTGGAAAACCAGAAGTAATAGAAATTATTACAGATATTGAAAATCCGGAAAATAAATCAGAACAGGATGAAAAAAATCTTCTAGAACTTGCCTATAGCCTTGAAGCTAAAAGTGAGCATCCACTAGGAAAAGCAGTTGCTGCTTTTTGTTTAGAAAAAGGTCTGTCCCCACTGGAAGTTACAGAATTTGAATCCTATGGCGGAAAAGGGGTTTCTGCCGTTTTATTACAAAAGGGACAGAGTAAATTGTACGGCGGCAATTTCGCATTTATCAAAGAAAATTGCCCTGAACTGATTACTCAGCCATTGGAAGAAAAAATCCTTAGAATCCTGGAAGACCTTGCACAAAAAGGACAGACTCCAATTATTTTCGTACAAAAGGGACAGAGTAATTCATTGAATAATACCTCTGTTGGAATTATTTCCCTTGCCGATACAATTAAACCCGATGCGCCAGAAGCAATCCGTCAGCTTAAAAATATGGGAATAGAAGTTGTAATGCTTACGGGAGATAATCAAACCACCGCCAGAGCTATTGCTTCTCAGGCTGGAATTGAAAATGTTATTGCTGAAGTGCTGCCCCAGGGAAAAGAAAAAGTAATTTCCGAACTTATGCAGAAAGGAAAAGTTGCCATGGTTGGTGATGGAATCAACGACGCTCCTGCCCTCACCCGCGCCGATCTTGGAATTGCTATCGGAGCAGGAGCAGATGTTGCGGTGGATGCAGCAGATGTAGTACTGGTAAAAAATCGTCTTGCAGATGTTCCTGCGGCAATTAATTTGAGCCGTAAAACTCTGGTAAATATTAAAGAAAATCTTTTCTGGGCTTTTTTCTACAATGTTGTTCTTATTCCTGTAGCGGCGGGAGCCTGGTATAAACTTTTTGTTCTGCAAATGAATCCAATGTTCGGTGCAGCCGCCATGAGTCTTTCCAGTTTCTGTGTTGTAACTAACGCCCTGAGATTAAATCTGGCAAATATCAGAAAATTTAAACTTAAAAAAAATAAATTAAATTCCAAGGAGACAAATATGGAAAAAACAATTAAAGTTGAAGGCATGATGTGTGGTCATTGTGAAGCTCATGTTAAAGAAGCTCTTGAAAAAATCAAGGGAGTTGAATCTGCAACACCAGATCATACAACTGGAGAAGTAAAACTAACTCTTTCAAAGGAAGTAAAAGACAAAGACTTTGAAAAAGCAATTACAAAAGCTGGATACAAATTTATTAATGAATAATCAAAAAAGACGCTGTGTAATTATCAGTGCGGCAGAAATTACTAATTACTCAAAAATCAAAACCTTTCTTTCTTCCGATGATTTTTATATTTTCTGTGATGGAGGATTAAATCATCAGAAGAAATTAGGTATATTGCCAGATTTAATTATTGGCGATTTTGATTCTCATCCAAAGCCAGAAACTACAACCGAAATCATTCAGTTACCTCCAGAAAAAGATGATACTGATACTTTTTTTGCAGTAAAGGAAGCACTTCGCCGTGGTTATACTGATTTTCTGCTTTTGGGTGTAATTGGAAACCGTTTTGATCATTCAATGGTTAATATTTCTGCTCTTCTCTTTTTGAAAGAACATAATTGCACAGCAAAAATTATTGATGATTTTTCTGAAATGGAATTGGTAGACGGAATTCCTTTGCAAATTGAAAATTCATATTCTTATTTTTCGCTTATTAACATAACAGGAAATACGAAGGGCGTAACAATCAAAAATGCAAAATATCCTCTGGAAAATGCTCCAATTAATGCATCTTATATGTACGCCCTCAGTAATGAAGTTATTCCCGGCAAGACCGCCGAAGTTTCTGTAAAAGAAGGAATAATGCTGCTGGTAAAAGTCTGGTAAATCAGACACTTTTACCTTTTATTCATAAATAACCTCTCCGATTGTAAAATTACCACCAACTGCTTTAAGTTCCAGAGTAAGAATTTCACATTTCTGTTCTGGTGTACCAAAATGAGTGTAAACTTCTGCCTGAACTACTACCGGCTGAAGAATTTTCTGAGTGTGTGATCCGTAGTAATGAGCCTGGATTTTGTATTTTCCCGCCTTTGCCTGTTTAATTGCAAACTCTTCTGGACCATATCCCTGTGTAAAATCGCGGGAAATTCTTCCGCCTAACACTGTCAGCTTGTTTCCGTAATAACATTTTTCCCCATCAGGATCAGTAACCCACAAATCTATATCACAGTTATCAGTATTCCAGGTCAAAACAACACGCATATCTACCGGAAGATTTTCTATCAATTCTGGATTATAGGCACTTGTATCAATATTTTTTGAAGCAGCAATCAGAGAAGTTAAATCATTTATACAGATTAATTGAACCTGATTGAATCTTGCATCCCAATTTTTGCTGATTACTTTATACAGTAAATCTGCCGCTTTCTGATTCTCTCCAAACTTTTCGTAACAAAGAGCCGCATCTCTGTAGAATTGTGGAATTTCTCCCCGTAATTTTATAAGTTTTTCAAAAACAACAGCTGCTTTTTTATACTCACCAAATTCTACAAGTTTATTTCCTAATGCCCGTAAAACATCGGAATTTTCCAGATTAAGTTCTGCCAGATTTGAAATTATTCGAATTGCTTCTTTTTCCAATCCGTCCTCATAGAAATAGGCGGCTACATCCATATAAAAACTTGGTGAACCTTCATATTCATTTCTTAATTCCAGATATTTTTCATACATTTTGGCAGTTGGAGTCTTTTTGAGGGTACTTAAATAATCCACATCCGGATTCCATGCCTGAATTGTTATTTTTGCTGAATTTCTATTTCCTGTAGAATTTCCACCTGCCTTTTTTTCAAGAGTCATACTAACAGAAGTATCCGCTTCGAATTCAACATCATTAAATGCATTGGAAGCTCTTGCAGATGCAGTAATACTTGGAACCGCCTCATACCCCATCATATTGTTCTGAATATCATCATAAGTTGTTGATTCTGATTCACGTCTTGATGATAAAGGTCCAATATTATTCTTATCCTTTTTCTTCTTAAAATCACCAGGTTTTGTATTCCACCAGTTTTTAAATTCTTTTCTTAAATCAAAAACAAAGTCAGGAATTTTATCTTCTTCTACCTTTTCTATGAGTGTGCTTGTACGGAAAAGGAATTCATCATATTCCTTCTTTAATTCATCAGGAGGAGTAATTTTGTAATAAAAATAATCAGCCACATTTTCAAGAACAATTAAAGAAGTTCCTTCCGTAACAATTGTAAATTTCTGTCCAAGAGCAAGAATTTCTTCTTTATTTGCTTTGGCATCTGTACTCAGTTCTTCAATTTTTTTCTGAGCCCAAAGTCTTGCTACATTCTGTGCTTCAATTCCATCCACTGCGCTAACTTTTACACTTACAGTTTTATCAACTTTATTTCCAAAACCAAAACTAAGTTTTAAAGTATCTTCCTTTTTCTTTAAAAGTCCGCTGATGCTAAAATCTTCCGTAACAATAGATCCCGCCACAGGATAAACTTCTCCTAAAGCAGCATCATTGTATTCTACTTTAATCAGACGGTAAGGTTCATTTTTTAAAATCTGTAAAGCTGAATTTACAGAACTCTGATTCATATTTACAAAAACACCACCATTCTGGCGTGCAATTTTTTTAAGTCCATTAAAATCAGCAGAAATAGAAGAAGAAATTACAGAAACAGGACATTTTGCAGAAAGTACCTTTTCTTCGCCCCAGTTTGACAATCCGTCTGAAAGAAGAAGAATTTCATCATAAGATTTTTCATCGCAAATTACAGAAAGATCTGTCCCTCCGTCATAAACAAAACTTCGGAGCAGCTGTTCCATCTGATTCCATTCACTGACTTTGTATTTTGTTTTAGAAATAATTTCATTACTGAACGCCACAATTTCTACAGATTGCTTTACATTTGAGGAAATATAAGATTTAAGTAATTCCAGTTCTGCATCAAGATTACGATTTTTTGCACTTAAAGAAACATCAACAAAAACACCAAGTTTATTGATTTTTGCTTTTGGTTTATTCACAGGAGTAACAGGAATTGTGCTATAGAACCAGGAATCTTTTCCTTTTGTTTCTACAAATACTGTCTGTTCTTTTTTTGAGTCACTGGAAACCTCCAGTACAAATGGCACCTTCCATTCAAAATTTGCTTTTTCAAAAACTGCAGTAGCGGCCGAAGTTAAATTGTAACCATTTGCATCAATTTTCTTAGGACCTTTGTCACCAAAATCTGTATATACAAATGAAAAATTCTTTAATTGTGAATCAGTAATTGGATTAAGAATATATTTCTTATTTCCATCAACAGTTTTTATTTCCTGCTGAATACTGATTTTTACACGACGGCTTCCTTTTGCAGGAAGTGGATAAACACGGGTTTTAAAATTGTTTCCGGCAGTAACTTCTACAAGTCCAGGATCTATTCCACGGCGAACAATATCTTCAAAAACTACTCTACCCTTTTCCTTTTCTACAACAACGCCTTCCCGCATTTTTCCATTTACATCCAGGGCAAAACCACAAACGGTCTGTCCCTCATCTAACGGAAATTCAAATTCACCTTCCAGTACGCGATTCGAACTGTTAGTAAATGTCATATCAAAGGTTGTAACAGCAATATTTGCTGTAATATCTGCATGCACCGATAAATCACTTAATTGAATTGAGTTTTTATCTGCCTCCGGTACGACCATTCGAATAAACCGTGGAGCAGGAATAAATGCAGAATTTTGTGCAAAAACAAAAGCACTCATCAACATACTAAAAAACATAGAAGTAATTCGTTTCATATAATATCCCCTTGGAATAATCTATATAACAAAAAACCTTTATGCAATTCAAATGTAACAATGCTGAGAGAAATCTTAGAAATAATCTTCTACATTAATAAAAGGATTATTTGGCTGACGGCGGGCATAAATTGAACGGTAAAGCATAAGAACTGCTTTTTTATCCTGAATAAAATTTACATCGTGACTCAGACAGAAATATTTTACATCCAGCTCCTCCAGAAATTTAATCATTTCCTGAAGTTTCTGTGCATTATAAAAATGCATTCCTTTAACCGGCTTACAGTAAGCTCCATCTCCTAAAAAAGCATAATCCCCGCACACAAGACAAAGACATCCTTTTGCGTGACTGGATGGCATTTCCAGAATTTTGATTTGTGGATTTCCGTCAAAGGTTTTGCCTTCTTCCAGCACAGTTCCCTTAAACAGAATATATTTGTTAGTATTTTTTGAAACGTAAATTGTTCCGGATTTTACCCTCCGAAGATTCATAACATGATCGGGATGAAAATGAGAAAGGACAATAATTCTCTGTTCTTCGGGGATTTTGTTGATTTCTTCTGCAGCCTCATCATTCATTCCTACATCAAAAATCCAGGTTTTATCTTCTGTTTTTATAAAAACAATATCGCAGGAAAGAGGTTTTTCACTGGCCGGAAGATAAGAAATTTGCGGTGTAATTTGAATCAGAGACATAGAAATATTGTATAAATTATAAAGGATTTTATCAATTATGAGTAAACTCTTATATTCTTTAATTACTTATAATACAAATAATTATAAATATAAGTAATTGTTCCTAGGGGTGTTTATATTGTCTATTACGCGTTCATACTATACAATGAAAATAATTTAATTAAAAAAGGTGACATTATGAAACAAAGAGTAGTTTACCTGTCTTTACTGGTGCTCATGGCAGCACTATTTACTGGCTGTACGAAAAATATTGACTCGTACAATTATGAAACAAATCAGTACATCGAAGCAATTACACCAACCGGCATCAGTCGTATGTCCAGTGTTGCTGTAAGTTTTGTTTACGAACCAAAAGTACCTATGGGAGAAGCAATTTCTCTTTCTCCTGCACAGAAAGGTGTCTGGGAGTTCGAAGGCAACACTGCAAGATTTACTCCTGAAAAGCCATTCAAAGCAAATTCAACTTTTGTATTATCTGCTGATTGTGGAAAACTTTTCGGAGACGGAGAAAGCAACATTTACAGACATGAATTCCATGTTAGTGCTCCAAAATATGATGTTGCATTTGATGAAATCCGTTTTGATGACAACTCACAGACATATGTAGTATCTGGTTGTGTTACAACAGATATTCCAGTTGCTCAGTCAGAAATCGAAAAGACTTTGAAAGCTAAACTTTCAAACCGCAATAAGAATATTACCTGGCAGAAATCAGACAAAGATAATGTATGGAACTTTTCTGTAGAAAATTTTGCAGCTCCTTCAAAAGCTGCAAAATTAAGCCTTAACTGGACTGCAAAAGCATTGGGAATGACTTCTTCTCAGGCTAAACTGGCAGCAGGTTCTAAATTAATCGAAATTCCTGCAAAAACACTTTTCAATGTTCTTGATGTAAACACTTCAAAAGAAAATACAATTCTTGTAAGTTTCTCAAAAACTCTTGATAAAGCCCAGAATCCTGCATCATTCATCCGTATGCTGGATACAAACGGAAAGGTTGTAAATAACTACAACACTTCTATCCGCGGAAACGTTTTAAGCATTTTCAGTGACAATAACTTCCAGAGTGTAGCAACAGTTGCTGTAGAACAGGGACTTAAGAGCTCTGACGGTATTTACCTTGCACAGTCTTCTAGAGTTACTCTTTCTGATAACTGGGATAAACCAGCTGTTAGATTTACAAACGATAATGTAATTCTCCCTACTTCACAGGGAACAGTATTCCCAATCGAAACCCGTAACCTTACAGGCGTTCTCGTACAGGTTTACTCAATTCCAGACAGAAACATTGCTTTCTTCCTTCAGGATAGCGAACTCCCAGAAAAAAACAGACTTTACCGTGTAGGTGAACCAGTTTGGGAGAAGAAAGTAAGCTTTAAGTGGGATGATTCAATGCAGAACAAGTACATTACAAACGGACTTGATCTCAGTGCACTCACAAAGAAATATCCTAACGGAATGTTCCATGTTCGTGTAACTTTCCGTCCAGATCAGATTAAATACAAATGTAACAGTAACCACAAAAGCTTCAAGGATCTTCCATTACCTCCTGATACAATTGAACCATACAGGGTTCCAAATGAAAGAAGCTCATGGGATTACTGGGAAGGAAGAAATTCTAACCGTGATTCTTACTGGTCTTACGATGATGATCCTTGTCATCCAGCATTCTACATGCCTGGTTATAACTCATCTTGTATTATTTCCCGCAATATCCTGGTTTCTGATTTGGGAATCATGGCTAAACGCGACAATACAGATAAACTCTTCATTACAGTAGCAGACCTTAAAACTGGTAAACCAATGAGCAATACACTTGTTGAATTACGCAGTTATATTGGTTCAGTAGTAGATTCTGCTAAAACTGACAAAGAAGGTAACGTAGTATTCAAGAGTTCTAACAAAGCTTATGTTGTTACAGCAACTCAGGGAAATCAGACTTCTTACCTTAAGCTCACTTCTGCTACAGGATTAAGCACAAGCCATTTTGAAATCGGTGGTGAAAAATCAACTAACGGTGTAAAAGGCTTTATCTATGGTGAAAGAGGTGTTTGGCGTCCAGGTAACACTTTGTATCTTACATTTGTTCTTCAGGATCTCCAGAAAGCTCTTCCAAAAGATATTCCTGTTACTTTTGAATTAATTGATCCACTTGGCCGCACTGCTGATACTCAGATTCTTACTGAATCAGTAAATGGCTTCTACCCTATTCAGACAAAAACTGAACCAAATGCTACAACAGGTCTCTGGACTGGTCGTGTAACAATTGGTGGTAAATCTTGGACAAAATACTTAAGCATTGAAGCTGTTGTTCCAAATCACCTTTCTGTTGAACTGGAAACTGACGATAAATTCCTCCACTCTAACAGCAACAACTTCACAATTACTGGTGCCTGGCTCCACGGAGCTCCAACTCCTGGATATAAAACAGATGTTTCAGTTGCTTTCTCCAGCATGAATACAACATTTGATGGTTACTCAGAATATTCTTTCATGAATGAATCATGTTCAGTTGATCCTTCTCGTGAAACTATCTTCTCTGGCTATCTTGAAGATGATTCTAAAGTTTCCTTCTCTCAGTCTTTGAATGCAGGAAATAACTTGCCTGGTAAACTCAAAGCAAGCTTCATTACCCGCGTTTACGAACCATCTGGCGGATTCTCTACTCAGAGCAAATCAATGATTTACTCTCCATTTGACCGCTATGTAGGTGTTAAACTTCCTAAGGGAGACGCAGCACGCAATATGCTTCTTACAGATGTTGATCACACTGTTGATGTTGTACTCCTTGATCCAGAAGGAAAGCCTTTAAGCAGCACAAATGTTACTTACACTGTTTACAAAATTGAATGGAAATGGTGGTGGGAAAAAGATGCATACACAAGTGCAACTCATGTTTCTTCACGCTACTACAGCAAAGTTGCTTCAGGTTCTGTACCTGTAACAAACGGAAAAGGCTCTTTCAAATTCCAGGTTAAATATCCTGACTGGGGTCGCTATTTCGTAGAAGTAAAAGACGGAAACTATGGTCATAGTGCTGGTAAAGTTGTATATATCGACTGGCCGGGATGGGCAGGTCGTGCACAGGAAGGCGGAACAGGAAGTTCTGCAATGGTTCCACTTACCACATCTAAAAAATCATATTCAGTTGGTGAAACTGCAGAAATTTCATTTACTTCAAACTCTGCCGCAACTGCTTATATCTGTGTAGAAAAGGGCGGTACAATCATCAAACAGCAGATGATTAATACTGTTAAGGGAACAAATGTTTATAAACTTCCACTGACAAAAGAAATGTCACCAAACGTTTATATTCACCTTTCACTTATTCAGCCTCATATGCAGACAGCCAACAGTTTGCCAATCAGACTTTACGGTGTCGTACCTGTAATGGTTGATAATCCTGCTACAAGACTTGAACCAGTTATTACTTCAGTTGATTCTTTTGAACCAAGTAAAAAAGCAACAATTTCAGTTTCTGAAAAGTCTGGAAAACCAATGACTTACACAATTGCAGTTGTTGATGAAGGTCTCTTAGGTCTTACAAATTATCACTCACCAGATCTCCGCAGTGAATTCTATAAAAAGGAAGCATCTGAACTTGAGAACTGGGATATTTACCGCTATGTAATGAACGCTTACTCAGGTAAGCTGGAAACTATCCTTGCAATTGGTGGTTCTGAAGAAATTATTGATAATGCAGAACGCGATGAAAACCGCTTTACTCCAGTTGTTAAATTCTTTGGACCTCTTACACTTGCTGCAGGAGAAACTAAAGCAACTTCTTTCCAGATGCCATATTATGTAGGTGCTGTTCGTACAATGGTTATTGCCGGACAGGATGGTGCATACGGTGTTGCAGAAAAAACACAGACAGTAAAAGCTCCTCTTATGACAATTGCTACTGTTCCTAGAACAATTGGTAGCAACGAAGGAATTATTATTCCTGTAAATGTATTCAACGGTGATGACTTTGCAAAGAAAGTTACAGTTTCATTGAATACAGTTGGTGCTGTTACATCATCAAAGAGCAAGACAATTACTCTTGGTGCAAATGAAACAACTACAGTAGAATTCCCATTTGCTACTGAAGCTGCTGGAAAAGTAATCATGGAAGCAACTGCTAAATCTGATACTTATGTTGCTAAATCAACAATTCCTGTAAATATTCAGTCTCGTGGTATTCCTGTAACTTATAAAAAGCAGTTTGAAGTTAAACCAGGCGCAGCTCAGGCAATTTCAGTTGCTTCTCCAGGAGAAAAAGGAACAGAAAGACTTACTCTGGAACTTTCTCCATTCCCACAGATTGATCTTTCTTCAAGACTTTCTTACCTCACTGGTTATCCACATGGATGTATTGAACAGATTACTTCCGGAGGATTCCCACAGCTCTTTGTTCCTTCATATGTAAAGATGGGAGCTGATGAAATTGAACGCATCAGAGACAACGTTAAGTCTGTATTTGACCGCTATAAGACATATCAGACAAGTTCTGGTGCTATGGGTTACTGGCCAGGAAATACAAATCCTCACACATGGGGAACCTGTTACTCTTCTCACTTCCTGCTTGAAGCTAAACGCTGCGGATACGATATCCCAGAATCTATTCTTGAAGCAGAATTGAAATGGCTTGCTGATACTGCATCTGACTGGTCTTCTGGAAGTTATGGTGAATCAACAAGTACACAGGCATACAGACTGTTTGTTCTTGCTCTTGCAGGAAAAGCTGATATGGCTGCTATGAACCGTTTGAACGCAACTTCTTCAGACCTTAACAATGAATCTCTGCTTATGCTGGCAGCTGCTTATGCAAATGCAAGCCGCAAAGACATTGCTCAGTCTCTCTTAAGAAAATATAAAGCATCTAACGGATGGTACAGAAGCAACAACAACAGCTTCAGTTCTGATATTCGTACTTCAGCTATGTATGTTTACGCTTGTATTCAGGCTGATATGAATTCTCAGTTGCCACAGAACACAAAACAGCTGGCAAATATCCTTTCTTCTGAAAGATGGTTAAGCACACAGGAAGCTGCATGGTCATTGTATGCTCTCCTCCCTTACTACTCTAAACAGAAAGGAACAGATGCTGCTTACACAGTTTCTGCTAATGGTGCAGACAAATCTGGTACAATTGAAAACAGTTCTGTAATTGAAGTTCTCCCTGCAAAAGCTGGAGAAAAAACACAGACAGCAAAAGTTTCTAACACAGGTAAAAACATCCTCTTTGGTACTTTGACATCTTCTGGAATGTCTGTGGCTGGTACAGAAAGAACTCAGAACGAAAATATCAGAATGCAGGTAAATGGTCTTAATAACCTCCGCACAATTAAAGCTGGAGATGATATTAATATCACAGTTACAATTTCTAACGAATCTGGAAAAGACATTAATAACCTTGCTCTTACAATCCCAGTTCCAACTTGTTTCGAATTCAGAAATGAGCGTGTTGGAAATGAAGATTACAGAGTGGATTCATATGGTTACGAATATCGTGATGATGCTTACACATATCAGGATATTAGAGACGATGCCATTTACACTTACTTTGATTTACCAAGACACCGTTCTGTAACTTATACATTTACTGCAACAGTTGCATACAAAGGAAACTTCTATGTTCCTGCTATCCACTGTGAAGCAATGTATGATGACAGTATCGTAGCTGTAAAACCTGGTCAGTTCATTCAGATGAAATAGAAAAAATGCAGAAGCAGAAATTTGATTTAAAAAAGATACTTAGATTTATACTTAAGCACAAAGTAATGACAATTTTTGCTTCTGTGTTGTTAGCAGTCTTTCTGGCAGTGATGATTGTCCCTGCCAGACTGATTTCTAAAAATGGTCCTTTTTCCTTTGCCCTTTACGACAAAAATGGAATCTTAATTGGTGCTCAGGTGGCCGCTGATCAGCAGTGGCGCTTTGAGCCGGGACCAGTTCCCGAAAAATTCAAAAAAGCAATCATTACCTATGAAGATAAAAGATTCTACCGCCACCTAGGAGTAGATTTGCTTTCCATAGGCCGTGCAATCAAATTAAATTCACAGCAAAAGCGTATTGTTTCCGGTGGTTCCACAATCACCATGCAGACTGTACGTATTTTAGAAAAAAATCCAAAAAGAACAATTTTTCAGAAAATCCATGAAGCATGGGTTGCAGTTTTATTAGAGCTTCGTTATTCAAAAAAGAAAATTCTGGAATTATACACAGCAAATGCTCCTTTTGGCGGAAATGTAGTTGGACTGGAAGCAGCTTCCTGGCGATATTTTAATCGTGCACCAACCGACCTTACCTGGGCAGAAGCCGCAACTTTAGCAGTTCTTCCTAATCAGCCTTCACTGGTTTATCCTGGAGCAAATTCACAAATACTCCTTGAAAAAAGAAATCAATTACTGGCCAAAATGTATGAAAACAAATATTTTGATCAGACTACATATGAACTTTCCCTTGCCGAAAGATTACCTGGCAAGCCTTATTCTCTTCCTTCAGAATGTTATCATTACCTGCAGTACTTAAAACATACTCAGAAAAAACAACAGACTAAATTCTATACAACTATCGACAGTTCAATTCAAAAAAACTGTAATCGTGTATTGGAACAGTGGTCATATAAATTCAGCCGTATGGGAATTAACAATGCGGCTGCAATCATTCTTGATACAGAAACTTTAGAAGTGCTGGCTTATATTGGAAATACAGGTTTTTCTAATTCCCGTAACAATACTACTGGTGCCGTAGATATTATTCAGTCAAAAAGAAGTTCAGGAAGTTTGCTTAAACCTTTCCTCTACTCTGCTATGCTTGATTCCGGTCAATTATTCCCACAACAACTGGTAATTGATGTTCCTACACGAATTGGAAGTTATCGTCCTGACAACAACGTTCCAAAATATGCCGGTGTTGTTCCAGCAGATGAAGCACTTTCCCGATCCTTAAATATTCCTGCAATCCGTGAATTACGGGAATACGGAATCAGTGCTTTTATGGATTATCTTAAAAAATGCGGATTCACAACTTTTAATCGTTCCAGTGATGATTATGGTTTGCCTTTAATTCTTGGAGGTGGAGAAATTACTTTATGGGAAGCTTCCCGTGCTTATGCCAATATGATGAACAAGGTAAGTAATCCCCGCGTTAATTTTCCAGCTTCGTCGGGAAGTGCTTATCTCACTCTTTATGCTCTTTCCGAAGGAACCCGCCCTGAAGAAGAAGCTAACTGGCAGCATTATGCAAACTCAAAAAGAATTGCATGGAAAACCGGTACTTCCAGTGGAAATCGTGACGCATGGGCTATAGGCGTTACAGGAAAATATACTGTCGGAATCTGGATAGGAAATGCAGAAGGCATGGGAACTCCTGATCTTAAGAGTGTTTCAACTTCTGCTCCTGTTATGTTCGATATTTTTACTTCTCTTCAGGCAAGTTCCTGGCCACCTGCACCACAATTTGATTTACAGAGAATTACTGTTTGTTCTCATTCCGGTTATGCAGCAAGTAATTATTGTACAGATACAAAAACAATTTCTATTCCAAGACATACTCCAATTAAAACAATGTGTCCTTACTGCAATACATACTCTTTTACACCAGATGGAAAATTCCAGGCAAGTATGGATGATATGACCGGAGAATACTACGGACAGCTCCCATTACTTAAAAATTGTTTTGTTCTTCCGGCAAATCTTGAATACTGGTATAAACGTACAAACATTGGATATGTTTCCCTGCCTGAATTTGTACCATGGCATTCCAATGTAAACAAGGACAATATTTCCATTGTTTTCCCCGAAGAAGGTGCAAACCTGGTTATACCAATTGAAATTGACGGTGAACAGGGTTCTATGGTTATGCAGGCCGCTGTTCGTTCCCAGGATTCTACTGTGTATTGGGATGTTGACGGGGAATTTTTAGGAACAACTGAACGAAAACACGAAATGAAAATCAGTCCAAAACCTGGTCATCACATTCTTACAATTACCGATTCTAATGGAACAACAAAACGCCGCTCTTTTGATGTTGTAAATGATGCAGAATAAATTATTTTTCTGTGGCATAAAAAATAAATTGTGATATCCTATTTATAGAAATACATGGATGAAATTAAGGATCTTGAATCCTCTCAAATCAACATTCTTAAGCGAGCTCTTTACTACGAGATACAATTCAGAAATGCAATGGTATCTAATTCCCTTTCGTACTATGATGCAAATATCACACAGGATATCATAAGCACTGATTTTTTCTGGCGGGATGAATTTGGTCAGTTACTTTCTGTTCCAGAACGAATAGGACTTTCTACTCCATGTAAATTATCAGAATTTATGGATAAATGGTGTAAAACCATGGTTCCAGACTATTCTCTCAAAAAAATGCCTTTCCTTTCTGATTTCAGAAAATTCCTTCTAGATTTATTTGAATCAGGAAAACGCGATTTCAGTGTCGATTACTGGATGGAAACTCCGGAAGGCCATAAAATGTACGTCACACATATTACCCTTCTGACCAAAAATGAAAACGGTGATGTTTGTGCATTATCTATTGTTAAGGACAGAACGCACGGGGTTTCTGTACAGGAAGAATCTCAGCAAAAAATTATTGAAGCTTACGCTTATGTTGATCCTCTTACAAAAGGCTACAATTATATTAAGTTCAAGGAAAAATTAAACCGCCAGACCGATTCCGGCATGATTGTTTCCATGGACATGAAGTCCTTTAAGGTTATTAACTCAATTTGTGGTATTCAGAAAGGAGATCTGGTTATTAAGGCAATCTGGGATTGCATTATGGAAATTCTCGATGTAAAACGTAATGAAATTGCCGCTCATATTAATGCCGACCAGTTTATTATTTTCCTTCCAACCTGCGATGAATCAAAACTGCAGGAAAAACTCCAGATGGTTACTTTAGATCTTAATCAGATTTCCAATGAAATGGAAATTCCTCAGTTAATGCCATATTTTGGACTTTCTTTCTGGAATCCTGGTAAAAAAATTGAACTTGCCTACAGTGAAGCAATTGCCGCAAAAAATAAAATAAAAGATTCGCAGACAATTAATTTTGCATTTTTTGAATATGAAGATACACACCGTATTGTTCGGGAAAAAAAATTAGTTGATGCTTTTGATGATGCTCTTGCTCACAAAGAATTTAAAGTATGGTATCAGCCAAAGTATAGTCCAATAACAAGAACAATGGTTGGTGCAGAAGCCCTTGTCCGCTGGCAGCATCCCGACGGAAAAATGATTCCTCCAGGAACCTTTATTCCTTTATTTGAACGAACCGGTCTTATCCGCCGTTTGGATGAATATATCTTCATTAATGTTTGTGAACAGCAGAAGAAGTGGCAGAGCCAGGGAAAATCAATTGTACCTGTGTCTGTAAATCTTTCAAGAGCAAGTCTCTACTATAAAAAAGTAGTAAATCAATATAAAAGACTAACAGAAAAAATTGGTATTGATACAAAATATGTTCCAATTGAAATTACAGAATCTGCCGCAATTAATAATATTGACATTAAAGCAATTGCTGATGATTTTTATGCTGCGGGTTTTAGTCTTCATATGGATGATTTTGGTTCCGGTTATTCTTCCCTCGCCTCACTGAATATCATGCATTTTGATACTTTAAAGCTGGATAAAAGCCTTATTGATTACATTGGTAATTTTGGCGGTGAACGATTGATTGAACATACAATCAGTCTTGCAAAAGAACTGGGAATTAGAGTTACTGCGGAAGGTGTAGAAAGCGAAGACCAGGTTTCTTTCCTTAATCATATTGGTTGCGATAGTATTCAAGGCTACTATTTTTCAAAACCGCTGCCAATGGAAGAATTTTCAAAATTATTGACTACTGATCAGGTTGCGCTCCCTGAAACAGACAACTTTACGTCTAAACATATCAATGAATTAAAACAGATCTTCATTAAAGCGCCAGTTTTCAGTCGTATGGTAAATCTTACTCAAAACACTTACACAAGTACTTCCAGTGAAAAAGACTGGCGAAAAAATACACACATTACATCTTCTGTTTTTGATGAATCAGTTAAGGAGCTGGCAGAAAAATTCATTCCACCAGAATATAAAGATTCATATCTGAACTTCATGAACAGAGACAATATTTTACAGTCTTTCCATGGTGAAGAAATAATCAGAATTATAAAATATAAACGTTACATTGACGGAAAACTTGTTACTCTTCGCCTTACAACAAACATCTTCAAAGCAGAAAATTCTGATGATATTATGATGTATTGTTTTTCAAGTCTGCTTGAAGATTAATCTTCCTTCTCTTATAATTCATTAATCATCAAATTTTAATTTACTCTCAGGGGTTTTCTTATGAAAAAAACTTTAGACTGGAACCAGTACCTTGAAACTGCAAGACAGGCAATTGCAGAAGGCTGCGTACTTCTTGAAAATAAAAATAATCTTCTTCCATTAAAAGAAGGATCAAAAATTTCAATTTTCGGTAGAATTCAAAGTTCATACTATAAAAGTGGAACTGGTTCTGGCGGTAAAGTAAATGTTGCCAAGGTTTATAATCTTGTAGAAGGTTTAGAAGAATCAGGTAAAGTTACAATCAATAAGAAACTTCAGGAAATTTATACAGAATGGGAAAAAACTCATCCTTATGATGAAGGACTTGGCTGGGGAAAAGAACGCTGGTCGCAGGATGAAATGCCATTAACAGACGAAATTGTTTCTGAAGCAGCAAAGGAATCTGAAATTGCAGTTTGTATTATTGGTCGTACTGCGGGAGAAGACAAAGATAACTCTTCTTCTGAAGGTTCTTATCTTTTAAGTCCGGAAGAGCTTGCTATGCTCAAAAAAGTTCGTAAAGGCTTTAAATCAATGATTGTTCTTTTAAATGTTGGAAATATCATTGATATGTCTTTTGTAGATGAAGTTAAACCGGAAGCTGTAATGTATGTCTGGCAGGGTGGTATGGTCGGTGGACTTGGAACTGCAGATGTTCTTACCGGCAAGATTCCTGCTTCTGGAAAACTTACAGACACAATTGCATATAATATTTCTGATTATCCAAGTGATAAATGGTTCCGCGGAGAATCTGGCAACGATTATTGCGAAGATATTTTTGTTGGCTACCGTTATTTTGAAACTTTCGCAAAAGATAAAGTTCGTTATCCTTTTGGATTTGGATTAACTTATACTGCTTTTGAATCTGAAATTCTTTCTTCCTCAAATGATGAAACTACCCAGAAAGTAAAAATTTCAGTAAAAGTTACAAATACAGGAAAATCAGAAGGAAAAGAAATTGTACAGGTTTATGTTTCTGCTCCAACAGGAAAATTAGGAAAGGCAGAAAAAGTACTTGTAGAATTCCAGAAAACAAAACTGCTTAAAGCAGGCGAAAATGAAATCCTTGATTTTGAAATCCCATATTATTCTTTTGCTTCATATGATGATTCAGGAGTAACAGGTAAACCAAATTGTTTCCTTTTAGAAGAAGGGAAATACAAAGTTTTTGCAGGTAACTCAATCAGAAATACAAAAACTGCCCTTTCTTTTAACCTTGGAAAACTGCTTGTTCTTAAAGAATGTGAAGAAGCAATGGCACCTGTTAAGAAATTCGAAAGAATGCATCAGAATGCAGATGGTTCAATTTCTATGGAAGCAGTTCCAACTGTAACTGTTTCACAGCAGAAACGCCGTAGTGAAAGAATCCCTGCAGAAATTCCTCAGGTTAAGACTGAAAACATTAAATTGAAAGATGTATATGAAAATAAAGCTTCAATTGAAGATTTTGTAGCGCAACTTACCGATGAAGATTTAAGCTGTATTATCCGAGGCGAAGGAATGGGAAGTAGTCTTGTTACTCCTGGAACTGCCAGTGCTTACGGTGGAGTTTCCCCTCGATTAAGTGATACTTTTGGTATTCCAACCTGTTGTTGTGATGATGGTCCTTCTGGAATGCGTTTAGACTGCGGAATTAAAGCTTTCTCTTTACCAAACGGAACAATGCTTGCTTCAACCTATAATAAAGAATTAGTTACAAAACTCTATTCATTTACTGCATTAGAAATGATTGCAAGTAAGGTTGATAATCTTCTTGGACCTGGAATGAACATTCACCGCCATCCATTAAATGGCCGCAATTTTGAATACTTCAGTGAAGATCCTTTTGTTACAGGAATTATTGGAACTGCAATTCTTAAAGGACTCAGAGATAACGAAACAACAGGAACAATCAAACATTTCTGTGGAAATAATCAGGAAATGAACCGTTATATTCATAATTCTGTAGTTTCTCAAAGAGCATTAAGAGAAATCTATCTTAAAGGCTTTGAAATGGCAGTTGTCTCTGGTTATGCAGATTCAGTTATGACAACTTATGGTCTTGTAAATGGAATTTATACAGCAGGTAATTACGATTTAAATACAACAATTCTCCGTAAAGACTGGGGCTTTAACGGTATTGTAATGACAGACTGGTGGGCAAATATTAGTGAAGAAGGTGTAGAACCAGACAACAAGAACTTTGCCGGAATGATTAAAGCACAGAACGATTTGTATATGTGCTGTCCTGACGGAAAAACTAATGCCAGTGGCGATAATACACTTCAGGCGCTTTCTGAAGGAAAAGTTACCCGTGCCGAATTACAGCGTTCAGCAATCAATATTTGTAATGAAATTATGAAACTTGATGCAATGAAACGCAAAATGGGATGTGGTACTGAAATTGAGATTATTAACCGCCCAGTTTATTCAGATGATATTAATCTGGACGATATTGATTTTATTGAAGTTGGAAGAGAAACCACAATTGATTTGACTGAACAGGAATGTAAAGCAAATGCAAATTATATTCTTGCACTGGATGTTGCAGAACCTGGTACTTACAGTGCAACTTTGACAGGAAGTTCTGAGCTTGGAGAACTTGCTCAGCTTCCATGTACTTTATTCTATCAGGGAATTCCAATTGCCAGCTTTGTATTTAATGGAACAAACGGCAAGGAAGTAACAATTACTCAGAAAATTTGTGCCCGTACCCGCTTCTGCGTTTGCCGCTTATTTGTTGCAGCAAATGGACTTAAATTAAAGTCAATCAAGCTGGAATACCTTAACGATCAAATACCTTCTTTTCTCTAATACTATTTAGAAACTTCGCTTTTGGCTGCTGGATTAAGAACAGGTTTTGAAAACATCTTTTTCCAGTATGCCGCAAGCATGATAATTGTGAGAGCCAGTGATAAAACATCGGAAACTGGTCCTGCCCAAAGAATACCAACAACTCCCAGCCATACAGGAAGCAAAAGAGTTACTGGAATCTGGAAAACTACCTGCTTTGAAAGAGACAGAATACTTGCCTGAAGAGGATATCCCAAAGACTGGAAGAAAATACCACTCATCATCTGAATACCTGTAGTTGGAATCAGCATAAGGAAGATTCTCATACACATAATTCCAAATTCATTGTAGTTAGGATCATTTTCTGTACCAAAAATCTGAATAACCTGTAATGGGAAAACCTGAGCAATAAAGAATGCCACGGTACAGATTGCAGTACTAAGAACAGCTACAAGTTTAAAAGTTTTCTTTACGCGGTCATAATTTCCGCAACCATAGTTATAACCAAAAATTGGCTGAGCACCAGCAGAAAGACCAATTACAACACTCATAATAATTGAGAAAGTTTTCATTGTAATTCCTAAAGTTGTAAGTGGAATATCAGCACCAAACTTACTCTGTGCTCCATAATACAGAAGAACATTATTTCTTGCGGCAATTGCAGCAACTAAAGCCATCTGACTAATAAAGCTTGAAATACCAAGACGAGCAACTTTTCCAATATAGCCCAATGCTTTTTTACAAACTTCTTTATTAAATTTTACAGACTTCATTTTCCGTGTGAAGTAGTAAATATTTAAAAGAGCATTTGCAAACTGTCCAAGAATTGTAGCCAGAGCAGCCCCTTTTACACCCCAGTGAAAAACAAAAATAAACAGTGGATCACAAATTACATTAATAATTGTTCCTGTAAAAAGACCAATCATATTAAACTTTGGATTTCCATCTGCACGAATAATACTTGCACCACCGGCACAAATTGCACAAAATGGAAGGCCAAGTAAAACAATAGTTCCGTAATCTTTTGCATAGGGAAGAATTGCATCAGATGCACCGAACATACGGCACAATGGAGTAATAAAAATAAGGAAGATTACAGCAAGAACGATTCCACAGCCCATAAAACCATAAATACCAGCCATTGCACCTTTTGCAGCATCTTCTTCTTTTTTTTCGCCAAGTTTTAAACTTAAAAATGCAGCAGCTCCATCACCGAACAAAAGTGAAAAAGCCATAGCAAGTGTTACCATCGGAAAAAGAACCGAAGTTGCTCCATTACCAAGATAATTTACACCTCGTCCAATAAAAATCTGGTCTACAATATTGTAGAGGGAGTTTACAACCATTGAAATAATGCCGGGAATTGCAAATTTGGCAAGAAGTTTTCCGATAGGTTCAGTACCTAAAATATTCGCTTTTTTTGTTTCCATTTTTTTAATCCATTTATAAAAATATGTCGTATTTTACCAATTTATAATTTATTCTGCAATCAATGATATTTCTTACGGTATTATGATATTTGTTATTATTTTATTAAATTTTTCTTTTTCTACTTTTTTTATATAAAAAGTTGATTTAAAATTATTTATTATTATATTGTTAAAAACTTTTCACTGGATTTTTTATGGATAATTTTATCAACAACAATTTAATTTTTAAAACTCTAGAAGAAAATATTTCTGATCCAAATACAATTTTTGTATTCCCTACCCAGACTGCTGCTCAACTGTGGGCAGAAAAATTCATCACCGTCTCTACAACCAAAGCAGTAGCAATGGAACGCTTTACTGCATGGGACTCATTTAAGGGAAATTCAATTAAAAGCAAAAAACAGAATAAAACTTCCATTCCCTCTATCTTAAGAAAAGTTTTTGCTACCACCTTGATGGAAAAAAACAAAGACACATCATTTCTTAAAGGAATTATCCTGCCCGAATATTCTTACAATTCTGGTGTTTTTGCTGATTATATAGAAAGCCTTTTACCAAGTCTGTCTTTGTGGAAAAATTATTTTGATAAATCAAACAGTGAACCTGATGAAGAAGATAAGGATTTACAGTGCATTTACGATGCTTATAACGATTTCCTTAATGATCATAATTTCTTTGATCCTGCATGGGAAACACCACCTTTTGAACCAGATGGAAATCATTATGTAATTTTCTTTCCTGAAATTCTTTCTGATTATTTTGAATATGAAAAAATTCTCAAAAACACTCCTGATATTACAGTAATCAATGTTCCAGAATGTAATGAAGAAAAACCTGATGTTTTATTCTTCAACAATTCCCGCACAGAATTAAAAAATGTTGCTGGAAAATTGTGGGATTTTCATAACGATGGAATCAGCTGGCAGGATATGGCCATAAGTGTTCCTGATATGGATTCCTATGGTGCTTACCTGGACAGAGAACTTACAATTAATCAAATTCCACATGTAATGAAGTATTCAAAACCACTCACCTCTTTTGGCGCTGGTTCTCTGTTTACTCAGATAATCGAATGTATTAATTCGGATTTTGGATATGACTCTGTAAGAAATCTTCTGTTAAATGGTGCACTTCCCTGGGGTGATAAAGAAGTAATTCAGCAGCTTTTAAGCTTTGGTCGCAAAAATCATTGTATTTGCAGTTTTACTTACAACAATAAAAAAATTAATGTATGGGAAAAATCTTTTGCAGAAAATCCGTCTGAAGAACGAATTATCCGAATGTTTAATATGCTCAGAAAGTGTATTAACGATATTGCTAATGCAGAAGATTTTGATTCTCTCCGCGAGAAATATTTTGTTTTCAGAAACACTTTCTTCAATATGGAAGAATGCTCTGAAGGTTCAGACTTAATTCTCAGCCGTTGTATTACAGGACTTACAGAACTTATTGAATTACAGAAAAAATATAATTTTTCTGTTTCAAATCCTTTGAAGTTTTTTAATAAAATCCTCGATGGAACACAGTATCTTGCACAGTCACAGAAAACCGGAGTGCAGCTTTATCCGTATAAACTTGCGGCAGCTGCTCCTTTTAATCTGCAGATTGTAATTGATTCCAGCCAGAAGGGAACTTCTGTTATTTACGAACAGCTGAAATTCCTAAGGGAAGACAAACGCCGTAAAATTCTTGGCTCTGGAGAAAGCAATGCTTCCCAGCAGTTCATTCAATTATATACAATGAACAGCCTTGCAAAACCAGCTTACTTTACTGCTGCCAATAAAACTTTTACGGGATATGCTCAGACTTCCAGTTCTCTTACTGAAGTGTCTTTAATTGACAGCAAAAAACGCAAATTTTCTGAAGAAGAAGTAATTGGAAAAAATATTTTCCAGGAAGAAAAACGAGCTCTTCTTGAAAATGAAACCTTCCCTCAAAAATTAACTTCAATTCAGACAAAAGGTTTTGAAAATTGGAAAAACCAGATTAACCTTAAGGAAGAAGAAATTGAAGTTTCTGATTCTGAGATTGTAAAAGCTCTTCTTAATCAGGAAAATCCTAAAATTTCAACAACTCAATTAAAAAACTTTTTTGATTGTCCTCGTTTGTGGTTATACAAAAGTGTTATTGGGCTCAATCAGGAAGATAATGCGGCTAAGCTGGTAGACAAATGGGCAATGGGAAATCTTTATCACAAGCTTTTTGAAATTTACTGTAATAAATTAAAAGCAGAAAATCTTGTGATTCATACCGGTGAAAAAACTCTGGAAGAACCATATCTTTCTATTCTCAATAATTCAATTGATGAAGCAATTTCATACCGTGATAATCATTACTATAACAGTTACCTTACAAAACAGCTGCTGGAAACTACAAAAACTTCTCTGGTAAAAACAATTACCGAATCAATTCACAATTTCTCTAAGATTTTTGACGGCTGTACAGTTGCCATGAATGAATCAAGTTTCTCGTACGAAAATGAAGAAAAAGGCTATACGGCAACAGGAAGAATTGACTGTCTCTTAAAGTCTCCGTTAAAGGATGATTACATTCTTGTAGATTTTAAGTCTACAGCAAATGCTATTCCTTCAAAAAATTTCTATGTAGAAGAAGATTCAACTGAAGAACCAGCACCTGCAGTTCCTTCTATTCAACCTTTGGAAGAACAGGATCTGCCTGATTTTCAGATTCCAATGTATGTTTATCTTCTCAGAAACAATAAAGAAAAGAAAATCCCTGTGCGAAATGCATGTTTCTATGATGTTAGTGAAGGCGAATGCTATCCTGTGTTTGGAGAAACATTGGCTGAAAGATGCGGTTACAAAGAAGATGAATTATGCACAGTAGAAGCTTTTGAACCAACAGTAGAAAAACTGCTGGATTGTATAGATTACTTTATTCAAAAAATCAAAACCGGGGATTTGAACCTGAACCAGAATGTTCAGAATTTCTCCAGTTGTGCAGGCTGTGATTATAAATCTATCTGTAGAAAAACTTTCAATGTAAGTAGAAAAGAATAGGAACCGGTACCATATATGAGTAATACAATTAATTTTAATGAAGAACAGTTAGCAGCTGTAAAAATCGATAAAAACGCTGTTGTTAGTGCCGGTGCAGGTTCAGGAAAGACTACTGTACTGGCAGGAAGATTCCTTGATTTGATTCAGAGTAAAGGCTATAAGGTTGATGAGATTCTCACCCTGACTTTCACAAAGAAAGCTACAACCGAAATGTCAGACAGAATCTACAAGAAACTTCAGGAATTTGCTCCTGATCAGGCAAGCAACTTCTTCCGTGCAAATATTAAAACCTTGGACAGTTATTGTGCTTCTGTTGCAAAAGCAGGTGCTCTTTACTTCGGAGTTTCTCCAGATTTCACACAGGATGATGACGAAGTTTATAATCAGATTTTCCAGAAAGCTTTACCTTTTATTCTCGAACACAGAGATAACATTGCAATTAAGACATTTATGGATACTCGGGATTATACAACAATTGCCCGTCAGTTATTTGTAGACCCTATTCTTAAAAATAGTACAATCGCAAAGGAAATTGATTTTAGAGCTCAGTTGAAAAAACAACAGGCTTTTATGCTGGACCTGTATACAGAAACTGCAGATAACATCTCCAAAAATCTGGAAGGCATTGTTTCTTCTTTCAATGATTTTGATGGTAACCGCTCTTCTGTATTTATGAAAACTCTCGCTGAATATATTGAGGGAGAAAAACTTCCTGTTGCCCCTTCGCTGACTATGGAAGATATCATTAACGGTAACGCAGAAAAACTTGCAGAATTTACTCTGGAACTCAGTAGCCTCTGTAAAATTAAACAGAACGGCTGTAATGCTGCTCATCAGGGAATGACTGTTCCATTAAAAACCATGAGAGAGCCAATCTGCGATACTGTTCTGCCATCAATTGTAAACTTCATTCATGGACAAAAACTAACACTTGAACTTCTACCACTTATGGAAGAATTCCAGAAGATGGTAAATCACTTCAAAAGAACTTCCGGAATCCTGACCTTCAGCGATATTTCCAGTATGGCTGTAGAAACTCTCATCATGCATCCGGAAATCAGACAGGCTGAAAAAACAAAATTCAAAGCAATCATGATTGATGAGTTTCAGGATAACAATACAATACAGAAAGATATGCTTTTCCTTCTGGCAGAAAAAATGGAAAGAAATGAAAAATCTGTTCCTGAAGTAGATGAGCTTATCCCAAATAAACTCTTTTTCGTTGGTGATGAAAAACAAAGTATTTATCGCTTCCGCGGTGCCGATGTAGCGGTTTTCCGTAATCTTTGGAATATGTTTCCTGCCGGTCAATTAAACATGTCGAACAACTTCCGTTCAAATCAGGGACTTATCGCCTGTTTTAACACTTTCTTCGGTGGAGAACCTTATCCTACAGAAAAAAATCCAGATGCTTTAGATCGCCCTTCTATTTTCCATACAGAAAAAAATCGGGAAAAGGCAGCGGAATTTGAAGCTGTGTATACAAATGCAACTCTTTCTGAAACTGCACAGGCAGAATTGGAAGATCCCGAAACCTTTGAAAAATGTTATGCACCAAAAATTCATTTTGGTTTATATGATGAAAATCAAGTTCCTGCTTCTATGGAATATGGAAATGAAAACGCAGAAATTGTCTGGATTGCCAGAAAAATAAAATCTCTCATTGATAATGGTCAGGATCCTTCAGAAATTGCAATTTTACTGCGTTCCTATACTCTTCAACCGGTTTTTGAGAGGACTTTCCTGCGTTATGGTATTCCATACAACACAGAGCTTATTACAGGCTTTTTCTCAGATGGTCCCGTAAACGATATTATTGCATATCTACGCTTGTGTACTTATCCAAACGAAACAATATCTTATGCTCAAGTTCTCCGTTCTCCTTTTGTAAATCTTTCTAATGATGAAACAAATCAGATTCTTAAGCTCAAGAAAGAAACTTTCTCCGAAGAAATTGATCTCATTCTGGAAGAAGAAAGCGCCCTACGGTATAAAAAAGCCAGAGAGTATTACAAAGCATTCTGTAATGAAATTAAAGACTCAACTATAGCAGCATTAATTACAAAACTCTGGTACGAAGCAGGTTACCGTTATGAAACAATATGGAATCATACAGTAGAAATGTACGGCAAGATGTATGACCTTTTGTTTGAACTTGCCCGCAAAGCTGACGAAGATAACAGCAGCCTTGCAGACTTTGTTGACGGTACAGAAATTTATAAAAAAGATTCTGAAAAATTGCAGGATATGGACATTCCAATGGAAACCAGCAAAGGTGTTCATATTCTTTCAATCCACAAAAGTAAAGGTTTGGAATATGACGTTGTATTTATTCCGAACACTCACAAACGCAGTAACCGTTCTACTAACACCAGTGCAGTTTATTACAGTAAAGATTTTGGACTTTCAATTAATACTCCACCTTATTCTGGAATTAAAAACAAGAACTACTTCTATGCCTCTGCCAGAGATGACGAAACAAAAAAAGCGGCTGCAGAATTACGCCGTCTGGTTTATGTTGCAATCACCCGTGCAAAAAAAGAAATTTACATTACAAATGGTAAATATAAACGGCATGACGACGCATATGCAAAATGGGGAATAGGAGGTTCCGGTGTTGCAGAACAGATTTTCCAGATTCTTGAACCAACCGTAAACTTCTACTATCAGCCAGACAGCAATGAAGAAAATCCAGCTCCATTTGATATAGAAATGATTCCTCCTCAGCCAAAACAGGACACTGAAGTTGCAGGAGGAAGAAAAAATACAATTTCAGAAAAAATTGCTTTTGCCATGGAGCTTTCTGATCAATTTGATAATCCAGATTTAGAAATTGTTACCTGCAATGAACCAGAAAATATTCATGTTTCGCCAAGTAAACTTCATAAAGAAGATGAAGAATCTGGAAAAAAACAGCAGATGGAAGCTGAACCAGGAACTCCATACAAAGAAATTAATGACATTGTAATTTCTACAATTCCTAAAAAAAGTAATGGTGAAGAACAGGAACCAAGATTTAAATTCTCAGATTTTGGTACAATTGCCCATGCCTTTATGGAAGCAAAAATGAAAGCCGAAATACCAGAAATTTCTGCTAAGAATATTGCTGGTTTGGAAAATAATCAGAGTAAATTGAACAGTATCTTGAAAATCTGTTCAGAAATGTCAGAAAGCTTTATGCAAACAGATTTAGGTAAACAGGCAGAGGCAGCAACCTGGCGAAAAACTGAATACGAATTCAAAAGTGCTGTAGCAGGAAAAATTATCAACGGTATTATTGACCTTGTATTTCAGGAAGCTGATGGTTCATATTCAATAGTTGATTACAAAACAAACCAGAAGATTGAACCTGAAATTTACTACCAGCAGCTGACTTGTTACAGACAGGCAATCGCTCAAATCAGGAATATTGATTCTGCTGCTAAAATAAGATGTTATCTTTACTACTTAAGATTCGGAACCGTTGTAGAAATTACAGAAGAATGTAATAAGGTTAATCTGGAAGAAGCAGTTAAATCAATTACAGATTAAGTAATGAAAATTTTTAGTTGTTGTCATCAAAATCAAAGAAATATAATACTCTTGTGCTGGTATTATACAGTGCAAGGGTATAGTTTAAATCTCCTTCATAATTCTTGAGATTATAAACTTTATCTGTATTTTTCTTTGATGATTTCTGTCCCGGGAAAGTAAAAAAGTAATAACCTTGGTCAAAAAACGGAAAGACAATTTTTTCATTTATTTTATATTCATCAAATCCGTATCTGTTGGTTTCAACAATATCTTTTTTTATTCCACTTGGCATTGGCAGTTTACGCCAGAACTCAATTTGATGTTCCAGCTGGTCAGCAATATCAGTTTCTTCGGTAAATTGAATTTCTGAATAATAATAGCCGTTATTAAAAAATCCCTGGTGGGTTTCTATTCTCTTAAGATACTGTCCGTCAAAATTCTCCAGATGAAGAATTCGTGCTGTTCTTTCAAGATCCTTCGATTTACGAGGAAGATGCTCTTTTAAGGAATAAAAGAAAACTGCTGCATAAACAATAAAGTAGATAAGAACAAGTGAAAGTATGACTTTTAATGCTAATTTAAATTTGCCCGATTTTGCTTTCATATAAATCTCAATTGTTAAAAAGTATAAATTTTCCAGTGTTTTTATTCAACACCGTACTACTTTTATTCATTATTCTCTAATTGAGTTTCATTAAAATTTTCTGCGGCACCACTCCAGGTAATCTTTCCCTTTTTCATTAAAAGTATCTTATCACTTATAGTTTTTGCTTCGTTGATATCGTGTGTGACCATTATTCCGGTAAAACCAAAGGTTTTCTGAAGTTCCACAATTAAAGCTGATAATTTTTTTCGGAGAGGAGCATCTAGTGCGGAAAGTGGTTCATCAAAAAGAACAAGTTTTGGCTTCATAATCAGAGTTCTTGCTAAAGCCACACGCTGTGCTTCCCCACCCGACAAAGTACCAGGATATCGGTTTTCAAACCCTTCCAGACCGAAAGGCTTAAGAAATTCAGAAGCCTTTTCTCTTGCTTCCTTTTTTTTCATTCCATAAGAAATTAAGCCATAAGCAACATTATCAACCACCTTAAGATGATCAAAAAGAGAATGACTTTGAAACACCATTCCAATCTGTCTCTTTGCAGGTGAAATGTTAGAAATATCAATTCCGTCAAGAATAATCTGTTTATCTTTACTACCCTGATTCAATCCGGAAATTAATCTTAATACAGTAGATTTACCACTCCCACTTGGACCAACAATAGAAGTCATTGTTCCAGCTTCACATTCAAAAGAAACATCAATGTGAACTGTATCAAAATCCTGTTTCAGATTCTTTGCAATAAAATATGCCATATTATTCTTTTCCTACTAAATTATTACTTATGAGATAAACTACAGAACAAACCAGTCCAAGCACCACTCCGGCAGCACAAGCTTCGTGGAACCGGTAAGCCCCTGCAAGTCTATAGGTAAATAAAGACAATGTATCAAACTTTGGAATTGCCAGAACTAAAGGAAGAGTTGTGTCTCCGGCACTAACCGCAAAACAAAAGCCAAAGGCACTAATCAGTGCTTTTCCCGAAACTGGCAGTAATACACGAAAAACCATATCTATTTTATTACGGGAGAGCATAAAAGCAGAATCCATTGTATCTGCAGGAATTTTTACCAGCTGTGGATAAATTACACGGAACGCTAAAGGCCATGTCAAAGCAGACTGAGCCAATACCAGAACAACTGGATTTCCACGGTGGATAATCCACATAAGGAAAACACCCATAACAACACTAGAAATACACATAGGAAGCATTGGAATAATTTTCCAACCTACATTCAGAGCTGCACCCTTTTTTGTTTCTCTGAATTTTAAAATTACAGAATATGTAAAACCAAGCAGTGTACAACATAAACCGGTACATGCGGCTGTTAGGAGAGTATTCAATAACGATGGAAGAAATGAACGCATTTTAAACACAAATCTGAATGTAGCAAAAGTAAATCCAGTTCCTGCTTTTGAAGAAGTAAATGCGTTAACAATAATACCTGCAATAGGTGCAATAAAAAATGTAATTAAAAGAAGAATCAAAACAACAAAACCAAGTGTTTCTGTTATTCCTTTAATTCTTGGCCGTACAAAAGTTCTTTTACTAAGATGATTTTTTGAACGACCTGCTCTTTTATCTAACAAAGAATAAAGTGAAACTGCAACCACCAGCATAGAAGTTTCAATTCCTGCCAGAAGTCCAACACTTTTAAAATTAAGAGTCGCTCTAGCCGCTTTATAAAGTTCAACTTCGAGGGTACTGTTTCCAATTCCACCAAATAAAAGAACAAGAATAAAACTTAAAAAACAATAAATAAATACCAGCATTGCTCCAGAAGCAATAGAAGGCAATAACTGATAAATAGTAACTGTACGGAAAATTCGGAACTCACCTGCACCTAAAAGTCTGGCACTTTCGGAAGGTTCTTCTGGAAGATTTTCCCAAATATCTCCAGTAGTTTTCATAATAATCGGAAAGTTATAAAAACCATGTGCCAGAATCAAGCCTGCAAAAGAATAGAGGATTTTTACGGGAGGTTCTTTTAATCCAAAAATAAACATTAACAACTGATTCAATCCACCATTTATTCCAAGGAAAGAAACATAACCAAGTGCAACAATCAAAGTTGGAACGCAAAATGGTACGACAGAAAGAGAAAGAAGAAACTTACGGCCGGGAAATCGTCTTCTGCCACAAAAGAAGGCAGCCGGGATCCCAACCAGTAATGCTATTAATGTTGAAAGAATTGCCTGATAAAAAGTAAACCAGGCAACTCTTGTTATAGAAAGGAAAGACAATTATTTTTCCAGAATCTTCATAATTGCTTCAACAGCTTTTTCTGTTACAACAGGATCAGCTGAAAGAGTTTTAGCAGGAATAGGTGCAGCAACCTGATAACTTTCTGGCAATTTAACATTTTTGTTAGCAGGATTCATCCACTGTGTCAAAGGAAGCAATTCCTGTGCTTCTTCACTGATAAGGAAATCCATAAATGCTTCAGCACCTTTACGGTTAGGAGCACCCGCAAGGATTCCTGCACCTTCTACCTGAATTGAATGTCCCTGTTCAAATACAGCAGCAACATAACGGTCAGTGTTATCATATTCAACATGACTTGCAGGACTTGTTGTATAACTGATTACAAGAGGAGCTTCTCCCTGTTTAAACAAACCGTAACCTGCACTCCAGCCTGGAGCCATTGTAAGAATATTTGGCTTAAGGGCTTTCCAGTAATCACCAACTTTATCGCCATAAACAGCAACTGTCCATGCAACAAAACCAAGACCTGGAGTAGAAGTTCTTGGATCCATAAGAATGATTTTCTTTTCGTATTCAGGCTTTGTTAAATCTTCAAGACTTGCAGGACAAGAAACATTTGACTGTGTGTCATAAATCATTGCAAAATGACTGTAATCAAATGGAGTAAGCTGCCAGTCTTTTCCAAGCTGAAGACGAACATCTTCAGGAATACATTCTGCCGCTTTTGCAGGTTTGTATGAAGACAAGATTTTAGCATCAATTGCTTTCTGTGAAATGTTATTATCAAGACCAAGAATTACATCAGCCTGAACATTGTTCTTTTCAAGAAGAGCACGACTAAGAACTTCTACTCCATCACCACAGTCTACCCAAGATACAGTGTATCCGGTTTTTGCAGTGAATGCATCAGCAATAACGGCACCAGGGCCCCACTCACTAATAAAACTGTCGTAAGTATAAACAACAACTTCTTTAGCACGAGCCTCGTCAACAGCAGGTTTCTTTGAACAGCCAGAAAGAACTGTCAAACCAATAATAGAAATAATAATGAATTTAAAATAAGAAGATTTAAGCATATCTTCCTCCGCCGGCATTATCCGGATCAGGTTGGAACTTCATACAAAGTTCTTCGGGTATAATCTCAGCCAACACAAAGTGAAAGCACCCCGGTATGTTTCAAAAGATTTGAAATGATACAAATGTAAAATACCACATTATCAGTTTTTGAGCAATGTGGTCACATTAGGCGATTTTTCCTAATTTTCAAGACAATATCGTAACTGAAAGAGTTTTCCTTTCAACATCTGAATATGATCCAGACTTTCGAATATCTGTCCCAGCATATAGGCATCAATCAAAAATCCATCAAAGAAAAAATCAGCAAAAGAAGCAAAACCTCCAATGTTCATTCTATAATCCTGAGGAACTTCAATTGACTGTAAAGTATTCTGCAATTCCTGCATAAGACAGTTTACAGTATTCATATCTGCAGAGGCATTACTTAACTTTGAGTGTTTAATAAGGTTTGTAAATAAACCACCGCCCATCATGTCCACAAATCCCCAGTTTCGGGCACTCATAAGCTGACTTTCAGCATCTTCTACATATGGAATAATCTGATATACCAGAGACAATGCTTTTTCTACTTCGGGGGTTTTCTCCATTCTTTCTTTTCTCCTTTTCCTATAATATATATATAATTTAATATATGTTTATAAAAAAACGAGGAAAATTATGAAAATTTTTAAAAGAACTTTTTTACTTTTTAGTTCTTTATTGATTTTTTCTTTCAGTTGTAAAGTTAATGTTTCTACAACTCCAAACAAAACTCAACCTTCTTCACCTTCAACCCCAGAAAATACAAATGACACCCCCGAAGAATCTGAAAGTAATATTGGTGATGATGTAAAATTCACTTTTATAAACGGAATATATTATGTTGAAGCTTTGAATCTTCAATACGTTTTTGATTCAATACTGGAAATCAATTCTGACAATAAAGCAATATATTCTATTCACATTAATGACAAAAAACTCAACCTTATTGAACTGGCAAAAGCTCTTGATTATCTTGGAGAAAATGATACCGCTGAAAATATTCTATTAAATCTTGATTTTACAGAACTTACAGAAAATCTAACTTTACCTACAAATTTAAGTGAAGATGATTTACCGGAAGGGGCTGACCTTTTTATTTTCAGTTACATTACCAAAGAAGATGAAGCAATTATCAGACGAAGTAATATTAATAAATTAGAATTTGGAAATAATGATATTATCTTTGAAAATCAAAGCTTATTGTATTTATCTGAATGTACAGAAATAATTTTTGGAGACGGCAATTTTGTAATTAATAGTGCTGTTATTAATACACCTAAACTTAATTCCATTAATTTTGGCAATGGCTCAGTTATTCTTGAGGCTGCTGCGATTCAATCTGATACATTAGAAACAATTTCATTTGGGAACGGTGACTATACATTAAAAACCGGTTGTTTAGCTGGATGTACTAATGTAAAAAGTATTGCCTTTGAAGGAGGAGATATAAATATCAGTCTTGCAACTCCTCTTCCTGAATTGGAACATTTGAGTTTTGGTGATGCTAATGTTATTAGTGACTATTCCCCAATTTTCAATGGAAGCACAAAATTAACTTCTGTTGATTTTGGTAATGGAGATTATGAAATAAGTACTGGAAGTTTTACTGATACAGGAATTACTGAACTAAATTTTGGAACAGGAAATAAAGTTTTTCATAATGCCTGCTTTCAATCTAACTCTTCATTAAAATCTATAAATTTTAATGATGGTGATATTGTTTTCGGTGATGGAGCTTTCTCTTCGAATCCTTCTCTTGAAAAAGTTACTTTTGGAAGAGGTAAAATTACAATTGCACCGGGAACTCTTTATTCATGTCCTAATTTATCTGAAGTTATTTTTGATAATACAGTAAGCTGGTCAATTACCAGAGGTGGAGTAACCACTCCAATTGATTTATCAGATTCAGAAACAAATTTACAGAATCTTAAGGGACCATGGTTTGGAGCAGTTCTGGAGGCAAATTAATTTAATCTCTTGTATGTTCATTTATGTAATAAATGAACATACTTGTCTAAAATAGCTCAGTTCATTATTGTCATTACTAATGTCAAAAAATTAGATAAAGATTTAACTACAGGTTCTCTTTCAAAGGGAATCTTTTTTTATAGTATTCCTCTTCACAACTTTTGTTTATTTTTACAGGTTTACTGATGGGCCTTGGAGGCGGTGTAAATGTTATTGTTGCGTTCTACATCGGATCAAAATCAAAAAAAAATCTTAATGATGCAGTTCATACTTCATTTCTTGTTTTATTTCTAATTGGAATAATACTTATGCTTCTTGGATTCTTTCTGGCGAGACCTGTTTTAGCCCTTATTAAAACAAAACCAGAATTATGGAGCAGGAAAAAAAGATAGAATTCTTAAAACCATTATTATTTCCAATGCATATGCATTTATTTTCGGTGCAGTAGAAAGCAGTCTCATGTACATTTTTGGTCCACAGTGTTTTGCAATTTTCACCTCAGATCCTGATGTAATAAATGCAGCTATGCTAAGATTTAGTATTATGTTCTTTTCTTTAACAATTGCTTCTTTTATGGATAATACAATTGCCGCAAACAGAGGACTTGGAAAAACGTTTGTTCCATCCATTATTGTTTTGGCTGGATCATGCATCTTTAGAATTATCTGGATTTATACAATCTTTGCCTATTTTAAAACGATTCCTTCTCTATTCCTGCTATACATTTTCAGCTGGATAATTACAGCTGTTGCAGAAATGATTTATTTTTCAATACAGTACAAAAAGATACCAAATTAAATATATACAATTTTCTGTTAATTCAATTATTCATTTAGAGAATAAACGAACAGACTTTTGGTGAATGTATGTTCCGAGACAATTCCCTATAATAAATATTACTTCCCATCACCGAGGTGCGAGCGATGCGACAGCGTGCGAGTGAGGTCGTAGAATTTCGGGTCGGTAATGTTACGAATGCCCTTTCCAAACTAATTCCCCGTTAAAACAAAAACGGCACTCATATTGAGTGCCGCATTTGGACGGTGAGAGGATCGAACTCCCGACATGCTCTTGTAGAAAATCCGTTAAAAAAAATAGTGGCAGCTATTTTTTAGGATTATCCTATTCTCCGCACTGAACGAGTTACGAGTGAGGTCGTAGAATGTCGGGTCGGTAATGTTACGAATGCCCTTTCCAAACTAATTCCCCCGTTAAAAATCATAACCACCCGTCAAACGGGTGGTTTGCACTTAGCCTATAAGGCTAG
>JAKSTK010000019.1 GCA_024402615.1 Treponema sp. | reverse complement strand
GTAATTGTGCTTTTATCGTTGAGTTAAAATAGTAAGAGCCAGAAGCTATGGTTTCTGGCTTTTAGGTTTATCAGGATACCTGATTATTCACCGTCATTATGTACGTTGTGGAATTTTGTCTGATATTTTTTAAGCATAGCAACTGCATTTTTCTTTCCGTTGTATACAAATCCACCGTTCCAGTATTCAAGAGCAGCGAAGAGGGCGTTACCACCATCCTGACTGTCTGATTCTTTTGTCTTGAATGATACATAATTAGAAAGTTCCATAAAATCATTTTTATGGAGACATTCAAGACGTTTACGGTTGAAGTCATTCCATTTGTCTAAGTCTTTGAAACCTTCACCTTCATCCTGAACGATAATATGAGCGTGTGTAGCACTGAAAGAATACCAAACTGTAACTTTCTTATTGATGTCACAGTGATTTCCGTGTTTTACAGCATTTTTGATAACTTCACTAATCTGCTGTTCAAGAAGATTCAATTCTTTAATTTCTGTAGGTGCAGACTGTACAATAAGTAAAGTGAAATATCTAATCTGGCGGAAGTCTGATGGGAATTCCTTTTTAAGCATATTTGTTTTATCGAATAATGGATCGTTTTCGTCTGATCTAAGTTCTTTAAATTCCTGTGTCAATTTAATTTCCTCCTTAAGAAAACTTTGACCTTAAACTCTCGAATTTTGCTGTTTAATAATACAGTCTGTAATTATTCTTTTACCATGAGGAGAGCTTCTTCAACACTATTTGCAATAGGGAAGTAACCCATCAATTTAGTAAGTTCAATAACCGTTTTTACAGAAGCATGGATGTTAGAGATAGCAAGCTGAAGATTCAGTTTTTTGATTGTTGAACAAATGTAAATCAATGCACCAATTCCAGACGAGTCGATATAGTCAACCTGTTCAAGATTGATTACAAAGTTCTTTACATTCTTTTCAAGCATTTTCATTACAAGTTCCTTGAGTTTATAAGAATTGTAAAGATCCATTTCTCCATTTACATCAATAATATAAATATCTCCGTTTTTTCTTATTTTAAGATCCATAAGAAACTCCTTTTTCCTAATTTATTTTAATAACCAGTAAACTCTGATCGTCATATTGCTGAGTTGTGCCACAATATCTCTTAACATCTTCTTTAACATGGTTAGAAATATCTTTAGCATTTGAGGTATAGTATCTCTTGATAACCTTTGTAAGATTTTCAGAAGAGTACTGTACACCATTTTCATTAAGTGATTCAAGTAAACCGTCTGTACAAGTTACAATAATATCACCTGAATTCAATTTTACATTAATATCGCTGTAAACAGTATTCTTTTCTACACCCATTGGTTCAGTTGGAGTAGAAACCTGTTTTAACTGTTTTTCTGCAGCATCATCAATATAAACAGGGTTATTACCACATGTTGCAATCTGTGCTTCATTCTTTGTACTGTCGTAATTAATTAATGCAACACTTGCAAAGTGGTCAATTTTTGAGCTTTCAATACAAATACCACGGTTAGCCCATGAAAGAATTGTTGCAGCTGACTGTTCAGTATTTACTGTAAGACGAAGAATAGCTCTAATCATAATCATTACAACAAGAGAGTTCATACCTTTTCCGGCAACATCAGTCATAATGAAAGAGATTCTGTCACGGCGGGCAGCCATAACATCATAATAGTCACCACAAACACCTTCAACTGTATTTGAGAAACAACCAATTGAACAGTTTGGAATAAGTGGAAGTTTTGCTGGAATCATGTCTTTCTGATATTTAGAAGCAATTGTACCGTCTTTACTTAACTCAGCATGTTCAGCATAAGCAAGGAAAGCATACAAAGGTTTCATAGCTGAAGAAACAGCATCAGCAAGAATATTTGCAGTAGCAAAATCATCTTTATTGAAAGGATCTTTTTCTGGTAAACGTGCAAGGGCAATAAGTCCTACAACGCCTTCCTGCTGTTTAATTGGTGCAAAAATGTAACTTCCACAACGGAGGAAGTCTTCTGGACCATTCTGATAAACACGAGGATCTTTTACAGAATCTGTAATAAGAACAGGTTCACCAGCAGAGAAAATATCACCAAAAATGTTATCCTGTAATGTAAACTGAGCAAAACGAAGGTTTGTTTCAACTCGCAAAGGTTTATGAGGCAAAGTATCTGGCAATTTATATGGTGGAGGGAACGAACCTGCCAGAGATTTTACTGCCAGAGTATTATCATAATCATCTGCAATGAGAATTACACAACCGTCAGCATTTACCTTTTCTGAAATCATTTTGTTACAGTATTCAAGGAAGCTTTCCATTGAGTTATCTCTTGAGAAGAAAGTAGAAACCTGTGCAACCAGATCTTTATTTACTTCCAGAAGTTTCTGGTTCTTAGCTTCAATTTCAGCAATAATTGCTTTTGTTGTTTCGCTGTTTTCAATAGCAGAAGTCTGTTCTGCAAGTCGTTTAGCGGCTTTTTTCTCTTCACGTTTTTGTGGATTATCAAAAGCTTTCAAAATTAAGTAAGGAAGAGTAATGAATTCTGCAAAGATTGTTGCAAATACAAAGTAAATTACTTCTCCGATAATTGCAGAAGCAATACCAGCCGCAACTAGAATTCCAATTACAAAGTAAAAAATAAAACTGGCTTTAGCTGTATTTCTTAATTTAACAATTAAAAGAAAAACAAAAAGCAGAAGTCCCAGACCTGCCGAAACGAACAGTGGAACATTGATAAATTGATCCATAAGTAGTTGAATCTCCTGAAGTTTTGCTTAATTTTAAAACTTTTTAAGCCGGCAATTTACTTTTTTGAATTAATATTAATTCTAACATTGAAGTATTTAACCGTCAAGTTTTTAAAACCCGGGAATCACCCGTAGAAAAAAATGAAAATCTTTCCCTATATATTAATATCGGCATCATTTAACGAATTTGATATAGCTCTTCGCAAAATAATTCGTTTAAAACTGTTGATTACACGCTTATAAAAAGGAATTTTAAAGTTTCTGTCAAATTTGCTTACTGCATCTTCAATAGGTATTTCATCACCAAACTTTTGTTTTAGTAAATCCCAATAACGAACAATATAAACATAAAGGTCAGCTAAAGTTCGTTTAGGGAAGTGACGCAGCGTATGATTCTTTCTTACGGAAGTTACGATAGGAAGATAAACTGTATTAAACCAGGAAAGAACGGCTTCTTCATAAGTGATTTCTTCTTCTTTTGCCTGATTCAGATAGTATTTATGTGTAAGAATGTGTTCTTCAATTACATCGTATCTACCGGTAGCAGAGAAATCCAGACACCAGTAATCAGTAATATCACCAAAATTTGTTTCAGCATAAAAATTACGTTTTTCATAATTAAGAATCTGTTTGATGATATCATTAATATTATCTGGATTTTTGAGTTTAATTTCACTCTGGAGTGAAACTACTTCCGCATCAATAAATTCAGTTTCCCGGGCTTTTGCAACTGATACACGGTGATTTCCATCACGAACAAAGTATAAACCTCCCAGTTCGTAAACTTTAATCGGTGGGAGAATAATATCATTAATGGCAGCTTCGTCTACATGTTCCCAGCGGGTTCTAAGAAAAGTGTTTTTTGGAAAAAAGTGATTATCAAAATCATTGTAACGGCCTTCGCTGCCAACAATTTTTTCGATTGGGATAACCTGCATTCCAACATAGGTTTCTACTGTAGATTTTACCATGCCCCGTACTTGATTAAGGGAAATCAAAGAGGCGGCTTCTGGAGAAAGTAAATGCTGTATTTCATTAAAAAGTGCTTTATTTCTTGCTTTTGCAAAGTCTTCTTCTGATTGTGCTTCTGCAATATTCATGTGTTACTCCGATGTTGTTGTGCTTGAGTTATCTGTTGATGGAAATTCTACCACATGGTGAGCATATGCATTTACTACCAGTGTGTTATCAACTTTTGTAACTCGTTCCTCTCTTAAGTCATAAAGGTGAATATGACCGTGAATAAAAAGAGAAGGTGAGAATTTCTTTATGAACCAGTTAAAACATTCAAATCCTTTATGACATGGATCTTCATGGTCGTGAATATGACGGGGAGATGCATGACATAGGAATATATCCAGATATCGTCCATAACGAAGTTTGTTCATAATCAGTTTTGGTGCCAGTTTAAGAAGTTTCATTTTCATCTGAAAATCTGTGTACTGACACAAACCGTTGTTATATTTTAAGGAACCGGAAACTCCTGCCATTAACAGAGGCGTCTTTTTTCCTGTAACCGGATCCGTAAAGGCTAAATTATTAGAATTAATGGTTTTGAATCCAAGATAGATTCCACCATGACCATGAGAAGTATCTCCCCAGGAAACCTGTTCCATTCCCGGTCGAGTCTGAATATCTTTGTGATAATATTGAATATCCTTTAGATTATGATTCCCGAAAATGAAATAGGTAGGTTTATTTAGAACAGTGACAATGTAATCAACATAATCCAGTGGCAAATCTCCTGCTGCAAGAACTAAATCAACATCACCGAAAGTTTTTGCAACATTCTGATTATAAATCATTGGGTCAACATAATCTGAAACGCATAAAATCTTCATGGAAATGCCGTCTTATGAAAGAATTTTTTCCAGTTTAGGTTTATCAATAAGTTCAACAGGACGATTTTCTGCAAAATGTTTAGCAGCATTTGTAAAGCCCGAAGAAGAGAAAATATATGCTTTTACGCTGTTTACCAGCTTCATCTGTTCAAGTACATCACGGATAACAATATCTTCAAGAGGATCTGTTTCTCTGTAGAAACGGATATAAAGTACCTGTTTGCGTACTGCCATCCAGGATTCTGTAGATTTTTCAACTGCTGTAATCTGGCAGCCGAATTTTTTAATTTCAGCTGTTAGACACTGCATTTTAAGTTTCTTTTCAAGTGTAAGTTTGCAAAGCTGTACGAATTCTTCATTGCTGCAGGTAAGGAAATCTTTGAAGGAATCATTGCCCTGAAGGTCTCTGTATTCTGCAAGTTTTGCAGCTACATCACGGAATCCTTTATTACGTTTATAAATTGCTTCCCACTGTTCGATAGCTTTTTCAATTTTACGGCTCTTTTCATAGCATGTAGCAAGGAAGTAGCGGGCATAAATTGTTTCATTGGCAATATCTTCTTTATCAAGTTCAATTGCACGTTGAAAATCAACAGCCGCATTATCAAAACGGTTAGCCAGCATGTAGCAGGAACCATGTTCAATAATTGCTTTCTGTTTAATTTCTGGATCTCTCTGTGCTTTTTCAAAAGACTTGATGGCAGAAGCTAAATCCTTACTGTCTTTCTGGATTTTTCCAAGATAATAGTAAGAAGTGTAAAAATCAGGTCTTAATTTAAGGGCTGTATCAATTTCTTTTTTTGCATCAGGAAACTGTTTTGCTCTGTAATACATCATACCAATTTCAGCATGAGCCTTTGCATTTTTTGGATCAAGTTTTACTGTTCTCTGCATGAATCCCAGAGCTGTATCGTTACGGCCGGAATCACCGTAGATTTTTCCTACATTGTAGAAGTGTTCTGCATTACCTGGTTCAAGTTTTGTAAGCAGAAGGAGATTTTTTAAGGCTTCATTTGTCTGATTCTGTTTTAAAAGAAGTTTTGAGTATTCAGAGCGGAAATCAACTTCATTAATATCTTTTCCAAAAAGAGCATTTTCACTTACAAGTTTATATTCCAGACTTGCAAGTTCCGGTTTGTTTTCCTGTAAGTAACTTTTTCCAAGATAGTAATGAGCTGTGTAATTTTTAGGGTTTTTTGCTATAATTGCTTTGGCAACTTTAATGGCATTCTGAGTTTTTCCCTGCTTAAGGAATTTCGGAATAACTTCGACTTTTTTTGGGGCAATTAAAGCTCTTGCTAAAAGAATAGTTAAGATTGCAATTACAATTGCCAGAATAACGATTATTACGCCTAATATCATTGGTTAAAACTCCGGGGAATTTCAGTAACTCCTAAGTGATTTATTCATTATATTATAAGTAAATTAATGAAGTAATAAAACAAGACTCCGATAATCAAGAGTATTAAATTTAAGAGAGTATGTCAAATATTGAATAGGAGCTGAACTTGAAAAGACATAATTTTATAAAAGTAGCCTTAATGATTTTTGCTGCATCAGTATGTTATGCAGAATCGGAAGGTGAAAAGTTATTTGTATCTAATCAGCCTGAAAAAGCAATTCCCGTACTTGAAGCAGAAGTTGCCGGTGGAAATGCTTCCTCAAATGCATATAATTATCTTGGATTGGCATATTATCAGACTGGGAATTATGAAAAATCTGCAGAAAGTTTTGCAAAGGGATTAAAAACTCCAGGAACAAATAAAAAGATTCTGGCTTTTAATCAGGGAAATACTTACTATGTGATGGGTAAATATGAAGAGGCTGTAAAAAGCTATTCACTTACTTTATCAGCTGATCCTAAATACACAAAAGCTTTACTTAATAGAGGAAACAGTTACTTGATGCTTAAGGATTACAATAATGTAATTCTTGATTACGAGAAGTATTTGATTATGGAGCCGGAAGATCCTCAGAGAGAAAACATTGAGGCAATTCTTGCATTACTCCGTAAGGAAATTGTTCGTCTTGAAGAAGAAGCAAGAATTCAGGCAGAAGAAGCGGCCCGCCTTGCTGAAGAAGAAAAGCGCCTTCAGGAAGAACTGGAACGCCAGCGTATTGAACAGGCTAAACGGGAAGAAGAAGAAAGAATTGCCCGCGAAAAAGAAGAAGCCGAACGACGTGCAATTGAAGAAGCTGAAAGAGCTGCTGAAGCAGAAAGAAGAAGAAAACTTCTGGAAGAGGTTGCTAATTCTCTGCAGCAGACTGACTCTACAAATATGTCTTCTGGTGCTGAAGACTTAATTGATTATGACTATGAATCTGAATTGGATTAATTGGGGGAATTATGGTGGAAAATAAGGAACTTACCGAGGAAGAAAAAGAAGAACGCAGAAAAAAGATTATTATTATCAGTAGTATTGCTGGTGGTTTTATTGTACTTATAATTCTTATTCTTCTGTTGATTTTTGGATTGCGAGGAAGTGCCGGTAAAACCCGTACTAATATTTGTAATCTTGCAAAAACTTATGCGGACCGTGGTGACTACGACAGAGCTTTAAACAAACTGGATAATTATCTTGAAAAACATGGTGATGATGATGAAGTCTGGGATTTATGGAATCAGATTCTGGATATGAAAAAAGCCGCAGAAAATGGAGAAAAACCTGCGGGATTTGGTAATCCTTACGGAGATTTGAATATTAATGTAGATACAAAAGGAATCTCCGATGCTATGAAATCATCTGTATCTTCTATGAAGGATGCTTTGGACGAAGCAAACCGTCAGACAGAAGAAAACCGTAAGGCTATGGAAAACCTTATGCGTATGCAGGAGGAACAGAAGGCCGCTGAAGAAAAACGTCGTGCAGAAGATGCTGCAAAAGCCGCCGCTGATGCAGAAGCTAAACGACAGGCAGATGCAGAAAGAGCCGCAAAGGAAGCCGCTGCCGCAGAAGCAAAACGAATTGCAGAAGAAAAACGCAAGGCAGAAGAAGCTGAACTTGCTAAAAAGAATGCCGCGCTTAAAAAACAGATTGATGAAGTAAATGATGCTATTAAAAAAGGTGAATCAGCATTGGCCAGTGGTGATATAGCCGGTGCAATGGAATATTTCCAGAAAGCACAGGGACATATTCCGGGAGAGGCTGGAAAAGAGTTTGCCGCATCAAAAAATTCTGAAATTGCACAGGCTTTGTATGATGCAGCAGATAAAGCTGAATCTCCAGAAAAGAAAGCTGAATTAATGAGGGAAGCTGTTTCTCTGGCAGAAAAAGCCTTGGCTTCTAATCCTAAAGATGCTGGTGCTCATTACATTATTGCTCAGAACTCAATAAACAATAAGGATTACAACACAGCTCTTGCAGAAATGACTGCTGCTGTTCAGAACGCTCCAAAGGATGATCCTAACCGTTATTTGTATTACTACGAATTAGGAAAACTTCAGTATCGTTTTAAGAAATACGTAGAAGCGGCTGCATCGTTTACAACTTCCTGTGAGCTTAAGGGAGATTTTGCTCCTAGCCGTTATAATCTTGGTGTAACTCAGAAACAGCTTAAAAACGAAACTGCCGCTCTTGCTGCTTTCCGTAAAACAATTGATATTGATCCTCGTCATGAAAAAGCTTATCTGGAGCAGGCTCGTCTTCTTACTTCAAGAGGTGATTATACTGGTGCTATTGAATCCTATAACAGCGTATTGAAGATTAATAATATTAATGTTCAGGCAGCAATGGAATTAGGTTCTGTATATTATCAGAAAAAGAATTATGCTGAGGCAGAAGATAGCTTCCGCAGGGCTCTTACAATGCTTAGTCCATGTGAAGAAATGACTCTGACAAAATATAATCTTTCTACAGTATTGTTTGATGCTGGAAAGATTCTTGATGCTGAAAAATATGCCCGCGAAGCTTATGAAGGTAAAGATTTCTTAAAGAGTAAAAATGCTAAGGCAAACATTGTTTATAACTACGCTTTAATTCTTGAAAAGAACGGAAAGGGTGAAGCGGCAATTCCATATTACACAGAAGTATTGAACTATAATCCAGATCATACAAAGACAAAGATTAATCTTGGTGTAATGTATATGTCTATTGAACCTGCTGATGTTGATACAGCAATGGCTTTATTTACACAGGTTTATCAGAAAGAAAATGGAAACTTTGAAGCAAATAATAACCTTGGTAGTGCTTACTTATTGAAGGAAGATTATTCAAATAGTATTAAGTTCTATCAGAATGCATTAAAAATTGATTCAAAGAATAATGCTGTTCGTGCAAATCTGGCAAAGGCTTATGCTAAGAACAGCGATTATGATAATGCAAAAACTACTTATACTGAGCTTTTGAAGTATGATAAAGAAAACTGGGATGCTTACATTGAACTTGGAAAAGTTTGTATGCAGCTTGGCGATAACACAAATGCAGAAAAATACTTCATTTATGTTCAGGAAAAGAATTCATCGTACAGAGCTGCTGAAGTAAGCAGTCTCTTAAGTTCTCTTAACTAATTCAAACAGCTTTTCACGGGAGATTACAGTATAAATTGGTCTTCCGTGAGGGCAGTGAGGATCTTCTAACTGGAAGGCCTGTTCTACCAGTCTTGCCGAAGTTATTTCGTCCAGTACATAGCCGTCTTTTACTGCAGCTTTACATGCGGTCATGGCGGCTATAGAACGGATGATTTCTTCTGGCTCAACCTGCTTTACAAACAGTAAACTTCTCAAATCGTATTCGGTTCCCGTCCATCGTTCTGGAATAGAAGTAATTTCCCAGTTACCATCTGAAATTTTCTGTGTGTCAAAACCAATTTTTATTAATTTTTCCTGCAATTTTTCTAACTGATTATCCTGCGTTTTAGATTCAGTTTTAATTTTGTAAGGAATTAATAATGGCTGACGGCCTCCCTGTGAATGCATAATCTTATCGAATAAAATGCGTTCATGAGCGGCATGCTGGTCAATGAAATACAGAGTATTATTTTTTTCTGCCAGAAGAAAAGTTCCAAGACAGTTTCCAATGAATCTGATTTTTGATTTTTCTGAAGCTTCAATTTCCGGGGCAAAGCTGGAAAGTGCCTGTTCTGCCATGGAAGTTACTGTACTTCGTAAGCTTCCCGTATTTGAATTGAAGCTGGAAGTCGCTGGTGAAGAGCTGCTGCCTGAAGTTTTTCCGCCTAAAAATCTGCTTCTGTAATCTGAAAAACTAGAGGCTCCTGTGTCTGGAATTTTATAGGAAATGTGTTTTTCATAGCCTGCAGAATTATCAGACTGATTGGAGAAGTTTGTTTGTACAATTTGCTCTGTCCCTTTTGTAATTGGAGACAGGTTTTCTGGAAGCGAAGCAGTACTGGTCAGGGGATTTGAGTCTACGGTTTGTAAGTCTGCAAAATCCAGCTGACGAACAGAATCTGCACTCTGATCTTCCTTAAAGTTCTGGTATGTATATGTATGGAAGAAATTCTTGATTGTGGAGCTTAAACCATGGTGCAAATCTGAAATATCGTAGAAACGAGCTTCCCGCTTTGCAGGGTGAATATTAAAATCAACCTTTTCTGGATTCACCTGTACAAAAATTGCAGCAACAGGATAAGTTCCGTTTGGGAAAAATCCCTGTCCGCCGTATTCTACAGCCTGAACAAGAGAATATTCCTGAATTCTTCTTCCGTTGGCGTAAATAAAAATGTCTTTTTTATTGGAACGGCTTACGGCAGGTTCTCCTACAACAACCTGAAAACTCCAGTCTTTTACATCATTAACGCTTCCTTCTGATTCTTTTGAAATCTCAAAGAATAAAGAAGAATCTTCTGAATAACTATTGGCAGAAATAAAACGGTCTTTTAAGGTCTGACCGGCAGGTAAATCAATTTTTGTCTCACCGTCAGAAATAAAACGGAAAGCAATATCAGGTCGAGCCATTGCTTTTTCAATAAAAGTGTTTTTACACATTACACCTTCTGTAGCAGCTCGTTTTAAAAACTGTCGTCGGGCAGGAAAGTTTTCAAACAAACCTTCTGACATTACAATTGTACCTTTTATTTCTGCAGCAGGTTCAATAATATGATCTTCAGTTATGCTGGAACGCATTTTCCATCCACTGCTCATAATGGAAAGTCTTCCTACCGCAGCAATAGATGCCAGTGCTTCTCCACGGAAACCTAAAGTTGAAAGCTTCATTAAATCAACTTCTGTGGAAATTTTACTGGTAGCATGTGGTCTGGCACAATTCTGTAAATCTTCCTTTGTCATTCCGCAGCCATTATCAATAACACGGATTTTTTCAATTCCACCGCCAGAAATTTCTACTGTAATGGAATCTGCTCCCGAGTCAATGGCGTTGTCAAGCAATTCACGGACAATAGCATTTGGACGGTCAATTACTTCTCCGGCTGCAATTTTTCTTGCAACTTCGGCATTTAAGGTTCTTACTGGATTTTCTGCACTCATTATCTTCTGGTTCCGTTTACCTGACTATCGTCAGAGAATAAATCTAATTCAGGTTTGTTTTCTTCAGTCATTGGAGATGGTTCATTCATTAAAATCTGAACTTTTGCTTCAATCTGATTAAGCTGTTTTTCCATTCCTGCAGCCAGTTTGATTCCTTCTTCAAAATCTTTTAATGCATCTTCCAGAGAAATATCTGGTCTTTTAATATCATTTGTTAATTTTTCTAAAGTCTGTAAGTTTTCTTCAAAGCTATTCATATATTTTCTCCTGTAGGTTTATAAAACCTGTGCATTAATTTTTCCATTGGCAGGGGTGATTTCAATTTTCTGTCCGGCTGAAACTTGTGAGCTGTCACGAATAATAGTCCCATCCTCCGTACGAACCATTGAATATCCCCGTTTAAATATTGTTTCCGGACTGGCATTTTCAAGAACTGTAACATTGTTTGCAATTCTGGTACGCAAATCCTTAATTTTTTCCATAAGGTTTTTATACAGATTTTCTTTTGCAGTTTCAAAATCCTGTAAAAGTGGCTGCTGAATACTTCTAAAACGAATCTGAAAAGCTTCCGGATCAAAGGCTTTAATCATTAATCTTGTTTTTTCGATTTTCTGATTCATAACTGTATAAAAGTTATTTTTATATTCCATCAGATTTCTGGTAATTTCTGAAAGTTCTGGAACTGCCAGTTCGGCTGCAGCTGACGGTGTAGGTGCACGACGATCAGCCGCATAATCACACAAAGCCCAGTCAATTTCATGACCGACTGCAGAAATTACAGGAATTTCAGAATTATAAACTGCGCGGACAACTGCTTCTTCGCTAAATGGTAATAAATCTTCCAGTGAACCGCCGCCGCGACCTACAATCAGAACATCACATAGTTTATAAAAGTTAGCAATTTCAATCATTTTTACAATTGTGGCGGCGGCTCCATCGCCCTGAACAAGAGATGGCAAAACTGTAATGTTTACAGTCGGATTTCGTCTTTTTGTAACATTCAGAATATCGCGGATTGCGGCTCCTGTAGGACTGGTTACAACACCTACAGTTTTAGGAAATTGAGGAATTGTTTTTTTATGCTCTGGATTAAATAAACCTTCTGCGGCAAGTTTTTGTTTTCGTTCTTCAATCATCTGAAGAATGTTTCCAACTCCTGCCATTTCCATTTTTTTTACAATAATCTGATAAGTTCCCTGAGGTTTATAAACATTAATTGAACCGGTACAACGAACTTTATCTCCATCTTTCGGACGGAAACGCAATCCAAAAGTATCCCCTTTGAACATAACTGCTCTGATTTGAGACTGATTATCCTTAAGAGTAAAATAAATGTGACCGGCAGGACTTGGCTTCCAGTTAGAAATTTCTCCTTCCAGTGTCAGATTGCGGAAGGTAGAAGAAAGCACATCGCTAATGAAATCATTAATCTGTGAAACTGTATAAATTAAAGGCTGGCCGTCTGGACCAGTCATTTGCTGCATATCCATATATAAAAATATTTTACTCCAAATTTATTAACTTGTACAATTCATTGCCGATAAGTTAAGAGATGAAAAGTATTGTTGTTTTTTATGATGATAAATCTAAATTTGGTAATGATAAGGTTTTTGGCGGTAAATCTGCAGTAGAACTTTCTGGTGAATGGGCAAAAGCTCTGGGAACAGAATGTTTTACTGTTGAAGCTTGTGTAAATCTTACTGAATTACTGGAAAAACTTTGTGAAATTTCTGCAGAAACAAAAGCAGATGCAATAGTTTATTCTTTTAATGATCTTCCATTTTTGAATCTTGAACTTACAAAGAAAATTCTTAAAGCACATGAAGAATATAAGTGCGAATATACTTTTGCAGATGGTTATTCTTATGGTTTTTCTCCTGAAGTAATTGATTGTGGAACTCTCCGCATCTTAAAGGAACTTTCTAAAACTAATGGTAAATCGGAAGGTGAAAAGCCCGTAATTCCTGAAAGTATTTTTAATCTCATAAAAACAGACATTAACTCTTTTGAAGTAGAATCAGTAATTTCGGATAATGATTACAGACTTTTCCGTTATAAATTTAATTGTTCGAAAAAAGAAAATTTTATTGCATGCAAAGAATTATTTGAATTGTGCGGTAATAAAGAAAAACTTTTTGAAAATGATGTAGAAGAAATTTCTGTAAAAGCAACAAAAACAGAAACAATTCTTAAAACTGTTCCAGGTTTTTACAATATTCAGATTAGTGATAAAACTCTCGCAGATTATATTTATACTCCGTACAACAAGGAATATGAAAAACTTCACGGAATAAATCCAGTAAAGGCTGAAAACTTTATGAAGTTCGAAGATTTTTTAAAATTAATGGATAAAATTGCCGCTTTTTCTGACAGTGGGGTAGTAAGTCTTTCTGCCTGGGGTGAACCTTTATGTCATCCAGATTTTCTGAAATTTGTAGAAAAAGTATTGTCTTATTCAGGATTTTCAGTTTTTGTTGAAACCGATGGAACTTTGGTTTCTGATGAACTGTGCAATAAGCTGGCAGAAATTACAAAAGGGACAGAGCAAAATGTAATTACAAAAGGGACAGAGCAAAGTGTAATAAAAGGTCTTGAATACCCAAGAATAATGTTTGCTGTAACTTTGGATTCCTTTACTGCAGAAACTTATAACGCAATGCACAAAGTAAATCAGGGATTTGAAAAAACTGTAGAAGCAATCAGTAAGCTTAATGCTGTAATTCCAGGCTGCGTATATCCTCAGTTTACAAGAATGAATCAGAATGAATCAGAACTGGAAAAGTTCTATCGTTACTGGAATGAAAAATCAAATGCTTCAGGCGGAAATCTTATTATTCAAAAATATGATGATTTTTGCGGAATGCTTCCTGCCTGTAAACCTGCCGATTTAGCTCCTCTGGGAAGAAATGTCTGCTGGCATCTTCGCCGTGATATGACAATTCTTACAGATGGTTCTGTGCCAGTTTGCAGAGAAATGGTTTTTGACGGTTCTGTTGGTAATGCTTTTACAGAAGATTTAGAAGAAATCTGGAGTAAGTTCAATAAAGTTTTAAAAGAACAGCTTCAGTGCAACTATAACGAAAAGTGTAAAAATTGCGACGAGTGGTACACTTATAACTTTTAGTTGTTATATTAAGGAAAGAGAAATTTTATGAATGCAATTCCGGTTACATTTGACGAACATCAGATAAATCGAACAGTTATTGGTGGAAAAACAAATGATTCTCCTGATGCTTTGAACATTTCCATTATTCTCTTAAATACCAGCGGAAGTCATTTCAAAATGAATGTTTTTGAAAATCTTTTGAAATGCAATTTTAAATCAATTATTTCCATAGAAAAGGAAGCTGGAAATACAAGTATAGAGGATATGTCCCGAAAACTGCCTCTTGTAAAATTTATTGTTCCTTTAGAAAAAGCTACTGACGGTGAAATGATAAATCTTGCGGTTAGTGAAATAAAAACCGATTATTTTCTTGTTTTACGGGACAGTCTTTATATTCCTTCTGGAGTTATTCTTTCTAATCTTGCAGAAAGACTTTATGCTACAGACTGTTTTTGTATTGTTCCTCGTTTAATGACCAGTAATAAAGACGGATTATTGACTCATTTTATGCCTGGCGCAGAAAAATCTCATTTTGTAATAGATTCTTCTGCAACGGTAACTGACGGTATAAAAACTCTGTATCCTTTTGATTTTATTGGTTTGTATAACCGCAAAAAGTTTATTCAGGTCGGTGGATTTGATTACACAATTGTTTCTCCTTACTGGCAGAATCTTGATTTTGCTATGAGAGCCTGGTTGTTCGGAGAAGAAATTCGTCATACAACTTTACTTCAGTTTTCTTATGTTGATGAAGTTCCTGTAGAAGATCGCACCGTAAATAAAGATTATCTTCGTTACTATCTTAAAAATGAAATTGTAAAATTCAAAAACGAAAAAGCTTATATTTCCCGCGGATCCTTTTTCAAATTCTTTTTCCATTCTTCCAGCGGATATCTGGATGCCCGCAGACAGTTTGTTGCTGCAAGAGACTGGGTAGAAAAAAGCAAATATCGTTTCAGAATGGATTTACAGACTCTCGTACAAAGCTGGTCTTCAGGAAAATGAGTAAAAGAGCCGTAATTATTCAATGCAGATTATCCTCAACAAGACTTCCTGGAAAAGCATTAAAACTTCTGGACAATAAAACTGTAGTTGACTGGGTTTTGACTGCAATGCATAAAGTAAAAGCAGACCGATATTTTGTTGCTACAGATGAAGCATCATTTTCCGCATTAAAACCAATATGTGAAGCAAATGATTTCGAGATTTTTGCCGGGGATTTAAATGATGTCCTAAAAAGATTTTGTGATTTAATAAAAACAATCGATTGCGAAACAATAATTAGAGCCACTGCTGATAATCCATTTTTAGTTTATGAAGCAGCAGAAGAAAGTGCTGAATTATTTGAAAAATTAAATTCAAAAGAAAAAACAGTAGATTATCTTACTTATTCCGGTTTACCACATGGTTCTGGTGTAGAAATCTTCAGCGGAAGCTCCTTGCTTAAAGCAATTACAGAAACCGATTCTCCTTATGATCATGAACATGTAGGACCTGCTTTGTATAAGCATACCGACAAATATAATTGCGTTTTTGAACCGGCTCCTGCCCGTTATAATTTCCCAACTCTCCGCACAACTATAGATACTTATTCCGATTTTCTCCGTGCAGAAAGAATGGTGGCTTACGGAAAAATGAAAGGAATTGCAGGTGCTTTTACCTGTGAACAGGTGATGGAAGCTGCACAGTCAGATTTTGTAAATAATCCTGTAGTTTTTTGTCCTTCAGTAGAAAAAGGTCACGGAACAGGGCATCTTCACCGCTGTATTAAAGCTGCAATTGAAAGTAAAGCATTTCTTTTTATCCCTGAAAATGCATCACTTTCCGAAGTTTCTTCTACTTTAGAGCAGTATAAAACACAGGGACTTGAATCATGGCAGATAATTTCACAGCTTCCCGATGAAACTTACAAAGCTGTAATTGTTTCAGATTCCTTTAAATTAAATGAAGCTCAGATTAGTGAATATAAAAAACAGAAATTTCTTATTTCCATAGATGAAGGTTCAGATTTTTCTTCTGTTTCAGATTATTTACTGGATATTATTCCAACCACAGAATATAACCGTAAATCAAACCTTACTGATTCTGGTTTTATTGAAAAGCCTGTGAATCGTCATTACAAAAAAGTAGAAAAAATTCAGAAAGTTTTAATTTGTATTGGTGGTGAAGATCCTGCAAATCTTACCGAAGCTTCTGCGAATTGTTTGAAAAAACTTTTGCCTGCTGCAAAAATCAGTGTAATTACTTCTAAATCATTAAATCTGGAAGGAATAGAAATTCTTTCTGCTGTAAAAAATCTTAAAGAACATTTATATGAATATGATTTAGTTGTAACTCATTATGGATTGACTGCTTTTGAAGCTGGTTTTGCCGGTTGTGGTGTAATTATGGTTTCAACCACAGAACTTCACGAAAAACTTGCCAGAAACTTTAATTACTCTTTTATTCCATATAATAAATTGAATGAACAGGAATTTAAAAAAGCACTGGAATCAAAAAATATGTTTCCGGTTAATTCACTTTCTGTCGAAAATAAATCATTAGGTGATTTTATGAGTGAAATTTCTAAAGGACAGAAATTGTGTTGTCCTGTTTGTGGTGAAAAAAATACAGAAGATGAAATTGTTTCAAGAAATGCAACTAGAACTTACCGTCGCTGTAATAACTGCGGAATGGTTTATATTGCCTGGACAGTTGAATCTGATAAAAAATACGAAAAAGCATATTTCTTTGAAGATTATAAAAAACAGTATGGTAAAACTTATCAGGAAGATTTTGATAACATAAAAAATCAGTGCTACAGACGAGTAGAAGAAATTGAAAAATTTATTCCTGGTTGTTCAGAAAAAAAATCTCTGGATATTGGCTGTGCATACGGTCCTTTTTTAGCGGCTGCCAGTGAAAAGGGTTTTGAAGTTTATGGAACTGATATTTCGGAAGATGCTGTGGATTATGTTTCAAAGAAATTAAAATTTTCTGCCTGTGTAAGTGCTTTTCCGGAAATAAACACAAAAGAACAGTTTAATATTGAACAGTTTGATGTAGTTTCAATGTGGTATGTAATAGAACATTTTAAGGATTTAAAAGCTGTTCTTACAAAGGTGTCAGAGCTGGTTAAACCAAACGGAATATTTGCCTTTTCAACTCCTTCGGGTGAAGGGGTTTCTGCAGTTTCAGATAAAGATCATTTTTATGAAATTTCACCAACTGATCATTATTCTGTCTGGGAGCCATCAAAAGCAAATAAAATTCTGAATAATTTTGGATTTGAAGTTGTAAATATTGTTTCAACAGGTCATCATCCGGAGCGTTTCCCTGAAATTAAAGCGGCAGGTGCAAAACCAGGTGATGACTTATGGCAGAAAATCGATAAATTAAGTCACGAAAAAAATCTTGGAGATACAGTAGAAATTTACTGTAGAAAAATATAATGAGTGCTGTAAAAGAAAATGTTTTAATTCTCGGTGCAGGTTTAATGCAAAAGCCTGCAATTCTCAGTGCAAAGGAACTTGGTTTTAATACAGTTGTAATCGATGCTGATGATAAAGCTGTAAGTATTCCTTATGCTGATGAATTTAGAATAATTGATTTAAAAGATAGAGAAGAAATCCTTGCGTTTGCAAAGGAATTACAGCAGAAAGGGGGACTTAAAGCGGTTTTTACTGCCGGTACAGATTTTTCTGCTTCGGTGTCTTTTGTTTGCGAACAATTAGGTTTGCCTGCTCACAGTTTTAATGCGGCTTTAAATGCAAGTATTAAAACTCAGATGCGCCAGTGCTTTAAGGAAAGTAAAGTTCCATCTCCTGAATTTGTAAAAGTTGGAAAAGATGATATTTCTGATACTCTGTTAAACTCTATTTTACAGAAGATGGATTTTCCGCTGGTTGTTAAACCTGTAGATAATATGGGTGCCCGGGGTTGTCGTATGGTGCGCAGTGAAGTTGAATTTCTGCCTGCTATAAAAATCGCCGTAGAATGTTCCCGTACTGGTTTTGCAATTGTAGAAGAATATATGGAAGGTCCTGAATATTCTATTGATGCTCTGGTTTACAACGGTACATTTACTGTAACAGGTTTTGCAGAACGCCATATTTATTATCCTCCTTATTTTATAGAAGTTGGACATACAATGCCTGCAATCCTTGATAAAAAGATTCATGATGGATTGATTTCGGTTTTTGCTCTTGGTGCAAAAAGTCTAGGGTTAACCTGTGGTGCTGCTAAAGCTGATATTAAATACACAAAAAATGGCCCAATGATCGGTGAAATTGCTGGAAGACTTTCCGGTGGTTATATGTCAGGCTGGACATATCCATATGCTTCAGATTTGAATCTTACAAAACAGGGACTTTTGATTTCCTGTGGAATGGAACCATCGGAACTTGTTTCCCGCAGAGAAGCTGTTGATTATAATCCTGGAAAACAGTGTCAGAATGCAGAAAAGCCTTATGAACTGTTTGAAATTCCTTGTAAAAGAACAAGTGCAGAAAGAGCCTGGATGTCAATTCCTGGAACTGTGGAATATATAGAAAATATTACTGAATATACAGATAAAGCCGTGTTTGATTTTCTTCCAAGAGCAACTGTTTCTATTGGAAGTGAAGTAGATTATCCTCGTAATAATGTACAAAAGTGTGGAAATATTATTTCGGTAAGTCATCTTCATGACATTGCCATGGGGGCTTCGGAAGATGCTGTATCAAATATTTTTATTACATTAAAGCCAAATAATCCTGCTACAGAAGAATATCTTGCAGGAAAAACTGCAGAAGATGAAGAAGATTTTCCACCTTCCGCATATGGAAAACTTTCCGAAGAAGAATTAAATGCCATTTCCGGCAAAATAGAAAAAAACAAAAAAATTGAAGAAAACATTCCGAATATTTTAAAATCTTCCGAATATATAAAAAAGCGGGATTGGAACTACAATACAATAGCTCAGACTGCTAAAAAATTTGATATTCTCCGTCCAAATCATCCGGAACTTGATGCTAAAGGTTTCTGGAAGGCGCTTATGCGGGGTGGATTGCAGGGTTGTGTTTATTATTCTGATTCGGTTGAAAACAGAAAATAATTGGATTATTAAATGAAAAAAATATTTACGGTTTTAACAGTTTTACTTTTCTCAATTACAATGCTTGCTGCTGAAAATTCTTTAATTCTTAAAGATAAAGCAAAAGCTGCAGGTATGAATCTGTATTGGGATTCTCTGTCAGAAACCGGATTACTGGAAAAAAACGGCCATCAGCTGTCTTTCCGTAAAAATGATCCTATCGTAATTCTTGACAGCATTCGTATGAATATTACTGATGCACCAACAATTTCAAATAATCAGATAGTTGTATCACAGAAATTTCTTAATGATGCGGAAGAGCTTTTTAAGGTAGACAATTCAACTATGTTTAAAGTTGGCGCCATTCTTATTGATGCCGGTCATGGCGGAAAAGATCCTGGAGCTCTTAAAACTTATAAAATTAAAGGTAAAGATGTTACAATTCAGGAAAAGGATATTAACCTTAAAGTTGCAAAATATCTTAATGAAAGACTTAAGTCTGCATATCCTGATAAACAGATTATTCTTACCCGTTCAACAGATAAATTCCTTACTCTTACAGAACGCACTGATATTGCCAACAGTGTAAAAGTAGGGGAAAACGAAGCAATTCTGTTTATTTCTATCCATGTCAATTCATCTTTAAATAAAACTTCGTCAGGTTATGAAGTATGGTATCTTTCACCAGGTTATCGCCGTAATGTACTGGATAAATCTGCAGTTGGTGATAATGATGAAAACCTCTATACAATCATGAATTCAATGCTGGAAGAAGAATATACAACTGAAAGTATTATGATTGCAAAATTTATTATGGATGGATTGCAGGGACAGATAGGAAATCAGACTAAAGCCAGAGGAATTAAGGCTGAAGAGTGGTTTGTAGTTAAGAATTCAAATATGCCAAGTGTATTAATTGAATTAGGATTTGTTTCCAATGAACAGGAGGCACTGCTTTTGAATGATGATACATACTTGAAAAAAGCAACTCTCGGAATATATAATGGAATCGCCGCATTTATTACACATTTCGAACGCTCAAAAGGATTTACATCATCAAATGAAGATTAATTTTAAAGAAAAAATAACCACTAAAGTAATACTTTCTTCTGTAGTAATTCTTATTTTACTCATTGCAATGATTTTCTCTGCAGTGTGTTATGGAATTAAAACACCGGGAAAACGCAGAACTTTTGTTTTTCCTTCAACTTATGGAAAGGAAAATTACATAGAAGTCAGATATTTACAGTCTGTAGAAGGTAAATCTGATATTGAAGTTTTCATTGATGATTTACTTCTTGGTTCCAGTCTTGAACGAACAAAAAAACTGTTTACTTTGGGAACAAAAATCAACAGCTGTATGAAAGATGGGAATGTTCTTTACCTTGATTTGTCTGATGATTTGATTTTGATGGGAACAAATGTTGTTTCAATCAAAGAGGGAATGGACCTGCTTGAGCAGAATGTACGGTTAAATTTTCCGGAAATTCATCAGGTTGAGTTCTTTATTAACGGAAAATACGCTTTCGAGAATTCAAAAAAATTGGAGATTTCTCAATAGTTAAAGCGTTGACAAAATAAAATACATATTAGATAATAGTTTTTATACAAGGCTACATCGAAATTTGTATTAAAATAAAGGAGCTTCAAATGAAGAAGACTTTGAGTTTAATTGCAGCTGCTATGCTGCTTGTTGGTGGCGTTGCTTTTGCTGAAGAGGCTATGCTTATCGACTTCACTGCATTGGATGCTAATATCATCGCTGATGACAATGGTAATCCAACTCAGAACGACCGCACATTGATGGACTATTCAGTTAGTGCTGGTTCAACATTTACTAGTGAACAGAAAGAATTGATGAAAACTTCACTCGTTCTTCCTGACTGGGAAGTAGTTCTCAATTCATCAGCAAAGAATGTTATGAGCTTGGCTGATTCTAGAGTAGTTGCTGCTCCAGTAAAAGATACAGCTGATGTTCCTTTCGCTGGAAAGAAAGTAATGGGTGTTCGTATTATTTTCCCTACATGGAATTCTAATGCTAACGCTAAGATCGTACCTCCATTTGATATTCCAGCTTATGAACCACTTTCAAAAGTTGATGAAAATGGTAATCGTGAAGCATTAAGCGAAGATGATGACAAATCATCTTACAATACAGCTAAAAACCCTTCTTTCGAAGCTACAATGTTCGAAGGTGGTTATGGTGTTGTAAAAAATGTTGGAACAATCAAATCAATCCAGCTTACAACTCTCGGTATGAACTTCCCACACGGACTTTATGTTCACTTGACAGATAACGACAACATTGAACGCCGTTACTTCATGGGATACCTTGGTTTCGATGGTTGGAAAGAACTCCGCTGGAACAACCCACAGTATGTATCAGAAATTCGTAACCGCGAAATCCGCGTTTACCCAGTATATCCAAGAGGAACTCCATATGTTAAATTCTCTGGATTCGAAATCACACGTGATGCTGATCACATCGGTGGTGACTTCATCGGTTACTTCAAAGATGTAAAGATTATTTACGACAAAGCAATCCTCGTATCTGATCGTGATATCGCTGATGAAGACCTCTGGGGAATCATTGGTAAAAAAGAAGCTGCTCGTCAGAATGCAGAAATGGCTAAGTTCGGTAACAAACAGGTTAATCGTTACCTCGAAAATGCTAAACTCGCAGCTGAAGATGACTTCACACCAAGCTTGAATCCAGATTCTGACTCAAACGCTCAGAAGAACGCAGGTCAGGGTGCTGATGCAAACGCTAAATAATTAGTGTTTAGTTATTCAGACTAGATAAAAAACGCTCTGTTTTTACAGAGCGTTTTTTATTTTAAATACTATGTAGAAATATTTTCTATACAATTACATTATCTTTTTGATTTTCTTTATTTATCAATTATAATTATATATATGAAAAACATTCCTTCTAAAGCTAAAATAAAAACAAGTTACGAATCATATAAAGAATATTTTGCTGATATAATAAATAATATTATTGAAAATCTTCAGAATAATATTCAGCTTTCAACAAGACCAACATATAAAAGTCGTGTAAAAAGTTTTGAAAGTTATTACAAAAAAATATTGCGATTAAAACCACAGGAAGCTTCAACTACAGAATCCTTTGTATATATTACAGATATGATGGGTATCAGAATGATATGTGCATTTCTGGAAGATATTAATATTGCTGTTGAACAGATTAAAAAGAATTTTGATGTTGTTGAGGTAGAAGTAAAAGGTGCAGATAAAAAATTCAGTGAATTTGGTTATGAATCTACTCATGTATTAATTAAAATTCCAGAAAGCTGTAAACCTCAGGCAGATAAATATGCTGATTTACCACAAATTACAGATGATATTGTTTGTGAAATTCAAATTAGAACAATTCTTCAGGATGCCTGGGCAGAAGTGGAACATGAACTTATTTATAAGACTGAGTTTAATCCATTTGATTTACCTTTACGCCGAAAACTGGCATCAATTAATGCTTCATTAACACTGGCAGATATTACATTTCAGGAAATTCGTGATTATCAGACAAAATTACAGCAGGAAATTGCAAATCGCCGTCATTCTTTCTACAGTATGGCTGATACCCTGTTAGATGATAAACCTACAGAAACTGTTAAAGATAAAGGTGGTTCAACAACAAGTTTTGTAAAAGGTACAATTGATGAAATGCTTTTACAGGCTATTCAGGCTCATAATGAAGGAGAATTGGACAGAGCAGCAGTTATTTATTCAGCAATTCTTGATGCACTTACAGAAAAAGATAAAGTTGTAAATGCGGTAATTAGAAAGCACCGGGGAATGGCTTATTTTTCTATGAATAAATTTGATCTGGCGGTTGAAGATTTTACAATCAGTATTGAATGTGATCCAAAAGCTTTTAGAACTTACTATTACCGTGGAATTGTTTATTCAATTCAAAAACTTTACGACAAAGCAATTGAAGATTTTTCTACTTCTTTAAGTATAAATAATTTCCAGTCTCATACATATTTAAGACGTGCAATGGCTTATTATGAAATTCAGGAATATGAGAAGTCAATGAATGATCTTGATTCTGCTATAAATCTTGGAATGAAACCTGAAGAATACAAAAGCCTGCAGGAAAAACTTGTTAAAAAATTTGGCATGAATATGTAAAAATTTTTAAAAAATTAAGTTTTGGCTATTGACCAAAAGTTTAATTTCAGATATATTAAATTACATCAGCGAATAACTGATATGTCTCCTTCGTCTAGTGGTTAGGACATCGGGTTTTCATCCCGACAACAGC